>JAZSCI010000296.1:0-15986 GCA_045602865.1 Acutalibacteraceae bacterium | reverse complement strand
CAATATTCAATATCAATAGAATTATCGAGGAGAAAATCAATAATACCGCTTACATAGTTTCCTCTTAAACCGCCGCCGATATCCATAATCCCAACCATAATACACCACCACAAATTCTTTTTTCTATCTGTTTACAAATTCAAGTTTGTCGAGATGATTATATCACCAATCAACAGCTAAAGCAATAAAAGAAAAGAACAGATAACTGATGCTATCTGTTCTTCCGTGGTCGGAGTGAGGTGATTCGAACACCCGACTTCTTCGTCCCGAACGAAGCGCTCTACCAAACTGAGCCACACCCCGAAATAGATATTAAATTGTAAGTTTGACGTTTTTTTTTGCGAAAAAATCTTCGTCCCGAAGGTCGCGCTCATTCAAACTGAGCCACACCCCGAAAAGGATTTTGCTTTTGTAAATGTTTTAGCATTATTACAGATAAATGATTTCATCTGTCATCAGCACTACCCCATTGGGCACAAAACCACTCAAAGAGTATAGCAGATTAATCTCTCTTTTGCAAGAGTTTTTGGGTATAACACCGAAATATTTTCTTTATTCTCTACCCTCAACAAAAGTGTCTTGCATTTTTTATATATGAAATTCCATTGAGAATATACCACACACCTCTTGGTAAAATCCCCATAAAAAATCCAATCCCCTGCTTTCGCAGGGGATCGAATTTGGAAAGAGAAAATGAAATGATTAAGCAATCAATGTCTGTAACTATTTTATAACAAAACATTGTTGCACAAATTTCACAACTTTGTAAACAAATTGTAAACAAAATCAGTTTTTCACCATCAAATCACTTATAAGGGAGCTTAATTCTGCGGGATTTTCGATTGCAACACCGCTTATGAGACAGCCCTGGGCATACATAAGCTTAGCATAATCACGGAGAGCATCCTTGTTATTCTCGTAAAGCTCCTTAAGCTTGTCGCTTATGGGGTGTGTTGCGCTTATTTCAAGAGCAACCTCTGCCTTTACCTTGTTGTCATTGGGCATAGCATTAAGCACCTTTTCCATTTCAAGGGAAATATTACCCTCACTTGTGAGACAAACCGCATAATTCTTCAGCTTATTTGTGAAGCGCACGGATGAAACCTTGTCGCCGAGAGCCTCCTTTATAAACCCAAGAACATCTTTCTGACTCTCATTTTTCTCATTAAGAGCAGTTTTCTCCTCAGCACTGTCAATATCCAACTTCTCATCACAGATATTCTGGAACTGCTTGCCCTCATATTCGTTGAGCATTTTAATGCAGAATTCATCCACATATTCGGTACAATACAGTACCTCGAAGCCCTTTTCTTTCACGGCATCAAGCTGAGGAAGCATCTCGATTTTCTCCACAGTGTCACCGCAGGCATAGTAAATCTTGTCCTGGCCATCCTTCAGGCGTGCAACATATTCAGCAAGAGTAACATACTTTTTCTCTGCAGAGGACACGAACATAAGCAAATCCTTAAGATTATCCTTATTCATACCATAGCTGTTGTAAATACCGAATTTCAGCTGAATACCGAAGGTTTTGAAGAAATCCTCGTACTCCTCACGCTGATTATTGAGCATTGAGGTAAGCTCACTCTTTATTTTCTTTTCAAGTGTTTTGGCAATAAGCTTCAGCTGTCCATCGTGCTGAAGAGTCTCACGGGAAATGTTCAAGGACAAGTCCTCGCTATCCACAAGTCCCTTTACAAAGCTGAAATAATCAGGAAGAAGCTCTGCACACTTATCCATTATAAGTACGCCTCTTGAGTAGAGCTGCAAGCCCTTTTCGTACTCCTTGGTATAGTAATCATAGGGCGGATGCTTGGGGATAAAAAGAAGCGATTTATATGTGACATTACCTTCAACTGCAGAATGAATCACCTTTGCGGGTGCCTCATAATCGAAGAACTTGTCTGCATAGAAGGAATTGTACTCCTCCTCGGAAATCTCGCTTTTGTTTTTCTTCCAGAGGGGAATCATACTGTTAAGAGTTTTCTCGGTAAGTACAGTTTCGTATTCATCCTCTGTGCCCTCCTTAAGCTGAGAGGTCTCCACATTCATCCTGATAGGATGGCGGATATAATCCGAATACTTTCTTACAAGAGCCTGAATTGTATACTCCTCCAGATACTTACTGTAATCTTCATCATCTGTATCGGGCTTGATACGAAGGGTGATTTGCGTACCGAAGGAATCCTTTTCCCACTCATCAATTGTGTAACCGTCTGCACCCTCAGACTCCCACTTATATGCCTGTTCTTCGCCATAAGCCTTACTTACAACAGTAACCCTGTCACTTACCATAAATGCTGAATAAAAGCCAACGCCGAACTGACCGATAATGTCCACATCCTCAGCCTTCTCATGCTCCAGCTTGAACATTTCGGAGCCGCTTTTAGCGATAGTACCAAGATTTTTCTTAAGCTCCTCAAGAGTCATTCCGCAGCCGTTATCGGAAATAGTGAGAGTTCTCTCATCCTTATCCACACTAAGATTTATAACAAATTCATCCTTTGAAAGTCCCACCGAGGAATCGGTAAGTGAACGGAAATACAGCTTATCAAGAGCATCACTTGCATTTGAAATAAGCTCTCTGAGGAATATTTCCTTGTGAGTATAAATTGAATTAATCATAAGCTCCATAAGCTTTTTTGATTCTGCCTGAAATGGTTTTCTTTTCATTTTGTTTTTCCTCCATCAAGAGAGGGCAGATGCCCTCCCCTATTATTTTACTATTAACTTCTCCCCATCATAGTCAACGACAAGACAGGTACCGGGTGCAATATCCTCGCCTATAATCTTTCTCGCAAGGAGAGTTTCAACTCTTGACTGAATAAATCTCCGAAGAGGTCTGGCGCCCATAACGGGATTATACCCTTCCTCAACAATATACTCCATAGCACTGTCTGTAAGGCTTACAGTAAGCTGCTTTGCCTCAAGTCTTTGGGACAAATCCTTAATCATAAGATGTGCTATCGAATATATATTTTCCCTTGTAAGCGGCTTGAAAAAGATTATTTCATCAAGTCTGTTAAGGAATTCAGGTCGGAAGCTTCGTTTCAGAAGGCTTGACACACCCTCTCTCGCCTGAGCGCTGATTTCTCCGGCACCGTTTATACCATCCAATATTATATCCGAACCTAAGTTAGATGTCAAAATAATTATTGTATTTTTAAAATCCACCGTTCTTCCCTGACTGTCGGTTATTCTGCCGTCATCAAGAACCTGCAAAAGCACATTAAAAACATCGGGATGTGCCTTTTCAACCTCATCAAAAAGGACAACCGCGTAAGGTCTTCTCCTTACCGCCTCTGTAAGCTGACCGCCTTCATCATAGCCCACATATCCGGGAGGTGCTCCTATAAGTCGGGACACAGAGTATTTCTCCATATACTCGGACATATCAATACGCACTACCGCTTTTTCATCATCGAAAAGTGCTTGTGCAAGAGATTTTGCAAGCTCGGTTTTGCCCACACCCGTAGGTCCTAAAAACAGAAACGAGCCGATAGGTCTGTCGGGATCCTGAATACCTGCCCTTGAACGGAGAATGGCATCACTTACCTTTTCAACACCCTCATCCTGTCCTATGACTCTCTTATGAAGGATTTCCCCAAGGGATAAAAGCTTCTCTCTTTCGCTTTCCACAAGCTTTGATACAGGTATTCCTGTCCACCTTGCCACTATCCGTGCAATTTCTTCATCTGTAACCTTATCTCTGAGAAGGGTTGTTTTCAGCTCATCCTCACCCTGCTCGGCTTCCTCAAGCTCCTTTTTAAGAGCAGGAAGTCTGCCGTATTTAAGCTCTGCCGCCTTTGTAAGATCATAGGCATTTTCCGCCTTTTCAATCTCATTGTTGACCTCTTCAATTTCCTCTCTGAGCCCTTGAACCTTATTGATAGAATTTTTCTCGTTCTCCCACTTGAGCTTCATTTCATTGAAGGAGTCGCGAAGCTCAGACAGCTCCTTGTGAATTTCCTCAAGGTGCTCAAGCGAAAGCTTATCAGTCTCCTTTTCCAGAGCCGCTTCCTCAATTTCAAGCTGCATAATTCTATGGGAAATCTCATCAAGCTCTGTAGGCATAGACTCCATCTCGGTCTTTATCAGGGCACAGGCTTCATCCACAAGGTCAATCGCCTTATCAGGCAAAAATCTGTCGGAAATATAGCGATTTGAAAGTACTGCTGCACTTATGAGGGCATTATCCTGAATTTTCACTCCATGATAAACCTCATATCTTTCTTTAAGACCACGCAGAATCGCCACTGTATCCTCCACATCAGGCTCGGGAACAAGCACCGGCTGGAATCTCCTTTCAAGAGCTGCATCCTTTTCGATATACTGTCTGTATTCATTAAGGGTGGTAGCTCCCACACAATGAAGCTCACCACGGGCAAGCATTGGCTTAAGGAGATTCCCCGCATCCATAGCACCATCGGTTTTTCCTGCACCTACAATAAGATGAAGCTCATCAATAAACAGTATTATCTGCCCATCAGAGGATCGTACCTCATTAAGCACCGCCTTGAGCCTTTCCTCAAACTCTCCTCTGTACTTGGCTCCTGCAATAAGTGCTCCCATATCAAGGGAGAAAATCGACTTGTTTTTAAGATTTTCGGGAACATCCTCCTTGACAATTCTGAGAGCAAGTCCCTCTGCAATAGCCGTTTTACCTACACCGGGCTCTCCGATAAGGCAAGGATTATTTTTTGTTTTCCTGGAAAGAATACGGATTACGTTACGGATTTCTTCATCTCTGCCGATAACCGGATCCAGCTTTCTTTCCCTGGCAAGCTGCACAAGGTCCCTTCCGTATTTTTTCAGTACATCATAGGTGTTTTCGGGATCCTCGCTTTCTACGGTACTGTTTCCCCTTACCTCCTTGAGTACACCAAGGAAGCCCTCCTTGGTTATTCCGAATTGACTGAAAAGCTTTTTCACCCGGGGTGAGGGATTATCAATAAGAGCTATAAACAGATGCTCCACGGATATGAAGCTATCCTTCATATACTCTGCCTGATTCTCCGCATAGGTAAATACGGTGTTCAGCTCCTCAGAAACATACATACTTCCTCCGCTGACCTTTGGAAGAGCTGAAATTTCCGCCTCTGTCTGCTCTGTAAGGCTCTGAAAATCAGGAACAAGTCTTTTTACAAGACCACCGATAAGCCCTTCCTCTTGTTTAAGAAGAGCAAAAAGCAAATGAAGCTGATTAAGCTCCTTGTTTCCGTATTCCGTTGCAATGGACTGTGAAGAATTAACAGCCTCTATGCTTTTACGGGTAAATTTCTGAAAATTCATATAGACACACTCCTTTTTTTGTTTTCTAATGACAGTATAGACCAAAAAATTATATAATGTATAAACTAAATATGAATAAATTGTTAATATTAGCACTCCGAACACAAGAGTGCTAATAACATCTTTCTTTTCAATATTATTAGTGACAAACGCCCTCAATTGTGCTATTATATAAACATCATTTTACAAAGGAAGATTTTATGAATATTTTAGAGACACTCCAATCGGAATTTTCCGTAAGCAGTCATCACATCACAAATATTGTTTCCCTTATAGATGAAGGAAATACCATTCCCTTCATAGCACGATACAGAAAGGAAATGACAGGCTCCTGCGATGACCAGAAGCTCCGTGAAATCAACGACAGACTCAACTACCTGAGAAATCTGGAGAAGCGCAAGGAAGAAGTTTTATCCTCTATTGAGGAGCAAGGAAAGCTCACAGAAGAAATAAGTCTTGCCGTTACCAATGCCACCACCTTAGCAGAAATCGAGGATATTTACAGACCTTATAAACAAAAGAGAAAAACAAGGGCATCTGTAGCTAAGGAAAAGGGCTTAGAGCCCCTTGCAGACCTTTTATTCTCCTTTACACTCAAGGGCGTTGACCTTCACGAGATTGCCGAAGAATATGTAGATGCGGAGAAGGGTGTAGAGTCAGCCGAGGAAGCTCTTCAGGGCGCTTCCGACATTATTGCAGAGCAAGTTTCCGACTCTCCCGATGGCAGAAAAGCCCTCAAGGAGCTTATCCAGAAGCGCGGTATTATAAAATCAAGCGCAAAAGTTGAGGAAAGCACTGTTTACGATATGTACTACGATTACAGCGAAGCGGTTGCCAAAATTCCCTCACACAGAATCCATCCCCTTAACCGCGGAGAAAGAGAAGGCATTCTTAAGGTATCTGTTGAAGTTGACACAGATGAAGCCATCGCAATCCTCAATGACCTTTTCATCACGGAAGGAAGCTCCTCCACCGACTTTTGCAAAAATGCCGTTGCCGACAGTTACTCCCGACTCATCTTCCCCTCTCTGGAAAGAGAAACACGCAACGCCTTGACCGAGAAAGCCGATGAGCAATCCATTAATAATTTCGGTACAAACCTCAAGCCGCTTCTTATGCAGCCACCCATACGAAACAAAACCGTTTTAGCCGTGGACCCTGCATACAGAACAGGCTGCAAGCTTGCAGTTGTTGACGGAAACAGCCGGGTTCTTTTCACCGGAGTAATCTACCCCACACCCCCACAGAACAAAATTCAGGAATCCGAAGAGAAGGTTCTTTCCCTTATCAGGAAATATAACATTGATTGCATTTCCATAGGAAACGGAACTGCAACAAAGGAAAGCGAAATTTTTATCGCAAACACAATCAAGAAATCCCCGAAGCCCGTTTCATATATGGTTGTAAGCGAAGCCGGTGCCTCCGTTTATTCAGCCTCTAAATTAGGTGCAGAGGAATTCCCCGACTTTGATGTTTCTGTCCGTTCAGCAGTTTCTATTGCAAGAAGACTCCAGGATCCCCTCCCCGAGCTTGTAAAAATCGATCCCAAGAGTCTTGGTGTAGGACAATACCAGCACGACATCCCCCAACAGAGATTAGAAGAAGTGCTTACGGGCGTTGTTGAAAACTGCGTTAATGCCGTAGGTGTAGACCTGAACACCGCATCGGTTTCTCTTTTGAAATACATTTCAGGAATTAACGGCACAACCGCCAAAAACATTGTAGCCTATCGCGAGGATAACAACGGCTTCAAGTCAAGAAGCGACATCAAAAAGGTTAAGGGACTCGGACCGAAGGCCTTCCAACAATGCGCAGGCTTCCTTCGTGTTCCCGATGGTAAAACACCCCTTGATAACACAGGCGTTCATCCCGAAAGCTATGATGCAACCCGTACACTTTTAGCTCTTTTCGGATACTCAGAAGCCGATATCGCTCAAAAAGGTGCCGTAGGCTTATCCGACAAGGTCAACGAGCAAGGCATAACAAAGGTCGCAGAGAAATGCGGAATCGGTGCCCCCACCCTTCTTGATATAGTAAAAGAACTGGAGAAGCCCGGCAGAGATATCCGTAGTGAGCTTCCCCAACCTGTTTTACGCACAGACATTCTCGATATGAAAGATCTCAAAGAGGGAATGGAGCTTACCGGCACCGTAAGAAATGTTATAGATTTCGGCGCATTCGTAGATATTGGCGTACACCAGGACGGACTTGTACACATATCACAGATTTGCGACAGATATATCAAGCATCCATCGGATGTTTTAAAGGTAGGAGAAACAGTAAAGGTCAAGGTGCTTTCCGTAGACACCGCAAAAAACAGAATTTCTCTTACAATGAAGGGTGTTTCCCAGTCAAAATAAAATATTACAAATACTTAGTGACAAACCATTTCATTTGTGATATACTTTATTAGATATAATGAAAAAGAGAGGTACTCAGAAGTGCTTGAACTTAACAATGCATTAAGCCTTATTATGAAAGGCATAGAAAAACCGCTTACAGAATACGGCTTCAAACCCGAATATCCCAACGGTGTTTTCCCACCCGAGCTTCCCGTTGAGCAGGACGGAAACAAATCAGTCATTATGTACCGTGGAGAAAAAGGTCGTATAAGAATCGAATTAAACGGAGATAAACTCGCTCTTTTCTGCGCAACCGCTGATGAGGATGATGCTCCCGATGATGATATGAAGCGCGTTTCATACAACCTTCTTGATCTTGCAGAATTCAACGAAAAGGATATTCAGTTCATCTGCGATGACTACAACGAAACCTTCGAGAAGAAATTCTCCACCAAGAACCCTTATGCAGGCAAGAAGACTCCCACCCCCGTTTCAAAGTCACAGGCAAAGAGCGGCGCTCTTGCTTATGACGGAAACACCCTGGCAAACAGAATTTCAACAATATATCCCGAGCTTCGTGCACCATACAAGGAGAACTTTGAAACCTACGGCGAATTTCTCGCAGAGGATTTCTTTGTGAATCACGGAAACAAATATGTTGTTGACACCATCCGAAGAAACGACAAGACTCAGATGAAAAAGCTTTTCAAGCTTCTCAATGACATTTACGAAAACGGCACAAACGACACACAAAGCCTTGTTGCCGTTACTGTACTTGGTGTTTCACTTTCCGAGAATCCTGAGCTTTTTGATAATGCGAAGGAATACTTCTCCGATATTATGCTTGAGCCCGTTACAGAGATTGTAAAGTATCTTTCCAAGAGCAAGAGCGCACGTATGAGATTAGAGAACCCCCCTATATATAAGCCCAAGAAAGAAAAGAAAAAAGGACTTATGTCACAGATGATGGGACTTCAATAAACTCAAAAAACCATAAATCCACACCAAAAACCTAAAGGCTATGCAGAAAAATCTGCATAGCCTTTTCTTGTAATATAGTACTAATCAGTCACCTATCTGCACCAACACTATTACAATTCAAAAAACAAGCCGCAACAAAAGAAAAGCCAACGCGATAACTCGCGTTGGCTTTTTAAGTACCAGAACAATTAAACTTGCGATTTAATTAAACTGTCTCTTTTTTCTTCTTTGTAAGAACGAAAGCAGCAGTAGCAGCTACACAAACAGTAGCAGCAAGAGCAACTCCTGTGTCACCTGTTTCCTCAGAACCATTTGCTGAACCGGAAGCAGTTGTCTCAAGATTAGGAGCAGTTGTAGAAGCAGCAGCTGTTGTTGCTACAGCAGTTGTAGAAGCATCATCTCCGCTATCACCGCCACCGAAGAGACCTAAAAGGAAATCGATAATCTTATTAAGAAGATCCTCGAGAGAGCCGAAGTCAAGTCCGAGACCTGCAAGGAACTCCTGGAAAGCATCAGAGATATCAATATTGCCATCAACGAGCTGCTCGATCATATCAGTAATTTCAGCATTACCAAGAACATTTGCAATAGCATCTGCAAAGTCACCGAATGTAACATTGTTACCATTGAGCATATCTCTGATTAACTGAAGGAGCTCATTGATATCTGTTGATGTTGTGCTATCCTCATCGGGAGCAGTAACATCCTCAGTAGCATCCTCAGTTGTTGCAACTGTAGCATCCTCGGGAAGATTGAAAAGCAGAACCTTGCTATCAACGAGGAATGTAGCAGTGATATCGTTCTCATCATCGCCATCATCTGTACGGAACTCATTCACATAGAGATTGAAGGATGTCTCTGTAGCAGTAGCATCAAGAACTGCAAATGTGATGTAGAACATATCTCTTGCACCGTTCTTTGTAACGCCGTTGCTGCTGATCCAACCGAATGAATATTCATCGTTAGACTCATGCTTGTAGCCATCAACACCAACACCGCTGAAGAAGGGTGTGTAGCCATCGCCATCATCAGAGCCTGCAAGGTCAGCGTCAACAACTGTAAGAACAGAAGGATCAAATGTGAAATAAAGGCTTACACCTGTGAGCTTCTGTACCGCAGGAACAGAAACTGCAACTGTAAATGTTGTATCTGTTATGTAGTCAACATTTGCAGCGTCCTTGTTGTATGCACCCTCATAAACCTTTGTGGTAATTCCGGGATTTGTCACTGCCATAGCCATGGGTGCAACAGCAATGCACACAAGAAGAACAGAAAGAAAAATCGCAAGTAATTTTTTCATAATATCTTTCCTTTACATGAATTTTGTGTCACAACAAAACCTCATCACCTTATGAATGAGCATAGTTATAGTGACACCTATAAACTTACATAGATTATATTACAAAACCCAACCAAAGTCAATAGATATTTTGCTTTATTAAATATCTTTTTTCCGCGCTCATACAAGGCAAAAATGCGGGAGAAGCCTTGTAACATAAAGGCTCTCCTGCATTCTGTCATTTTCAACAAAAGAATACGTGTTTTTTCTACACCATTATTTTACAGACCGAAAGTCTTTTTCAGCTCCGCAAAATTATTTATATCCTTTGTTTCTTTTCTGCAATATTCCGCCGAGCCTAGGATTCTTGAAACAAGCTCCTCTTCTGTTTGCGCTGTAGTATTCGCATCAATATTTTCAACAGCAACAAAAGCAAACATTCCCACCGAGCAGCTTTCCCTGAGGCTCACCGGCTTCATCTTCACAGTTCTGCCATTGATACTGAACTTCACAAACCTGCAGCCTCTGTCGCAAAGCTCACATACAACCGTTTTTTCCTCCATTGGCAGAGGTGGATTTTTAGAAGAAGGCGTTCTGACAGTCAGTGCACCGGTAGGACATACAGCGGCACATATTCCGCAGGAAGCACAGTTACTATCTCCGAGAGGAAGACCAAAGCCCGTAAGAGGAAGTGTTCCGAAGCCTCGACCGAAAAGACCGAGATTTTCCTTTTCGGATATTTCCGCACAAGCTCTTACACATTGACCGCAAAGTATACATTTATTATTATCACGGACAATAAAGGGATGACTTTTATCCTTGGCATACTGTCTTGTTCTGCCACCAAGCTTCATATCAAATGCTTTATATTTTCGTGCAAGAGGAAGAAGCTCACAGTCATAAACCGCACTGCAACCACACTCAAGGCAACGTGAAGCCTCTTTTTTTGCCTCCTCGGGTGTAAGCACACGGGCAACCTCATCAAAGCTTCCTCTTCTGTTTTGTGCAGGAAGAAGCTCCTGCTCGGTGCGTTTAATTTCAGGCATACCCTCAAGCACAGAAGCATCAAAGCTCTTATTTACCGAGTATTCGGGCAACCGATTATCCACTTCTTTTCCGTTAAGCCAGCAATCAATTGAGTTTGCCGCTTCCTTACCGCCCGCAATTGCTCTCACGGCAATATCCGGGCCTTTGTTTATAACATCACCTGCGGCAAACACGCCTTCAAGTGATGTGGCATAAGTGTTTTCATCAGCCGCAACAGTACCCTTTCGTGTCAGCTCAAGCTCTTCAAGACCGCAAGAAACCACACCCTGACCGATTGCCGAAATCACGGAATCGCAAGAAATAACCTCGGTACTGCCTTCAATTGCCACAGGTCTTCTTCTGCCCGAAGCATCTGCTTCGCCAAGCTCCATATTCTGAACACGGATACCTGTTACTCTGCCACCCTCGGACACTACTTCTATGGGAGAAGCAAGAAAACGGAATTCCACACCCTCTGCACGGGCATCACGGATTTCTTCCTTTTCCGCAGGCATTTCATTTTCAGTTCTTCTGTATATAAGAGTAACCTTGTCAGCACCTGACCTTATAGCCGTACGCACCGCATCAATGGCAGTATTACCGCCGCCTACAACACATACGCTCTTACCTAAATCAAGTTTTTCACCCTTTGAAGCATCATAGAGAACATCAATTCCGCCGAATACACCACGAGCATCCTCACCGGGGCAGCCTAATTTCTGGGAGGTCCATGCGCCAACGCCTACAAAAACCGCATCATAATCCTTTTTAAGGTCAGAAATGGTGAAATCCTCGCCCAATTTCTTACCGCAGATAAGCTGAACCCCCATTTTTTCTATGGAAGCAATTTCTCTGTCTATAACATCACGGGGAAGTCTGTAAGCAGGTATTCCGTAACGGAGCATACCACCGCATTTCTCCTGCGCCTCAAAAACAGTAACCTTATAACCCTTTACAGCAAGGAAATAGGCACAGGACAGGCCTGCAGGACCACCGCCTATAACTGCAACTGTTTTTCCGTTATAAGGTGCGCACTCCGGAATATACTCATCCTGAGTATCTGCCGCATAGCGCTTAAGAGCGCATATAGAAACCGCACCCTCAAGATGCTTTCTACGGCATTTCTCCTCACATGGATGGGGACACACACGACCTATACAACCCGGAAGCGGATTATCCTTCTTTATAAGCTCAAGAGCCTCTTTAGTCCTGCCGTTTGCAATAAGCCCCACATAACCCTGAATATCCTGATGTGTGGGACAAGCCATATAGCAAGGCGCCTTACAGTCACCGCTATGGTCGGACATTATAAGTGAAAGAGCAATTTTTCTGCTTTTCTCAAGCTCAGGAGTAGAGGTCACAACCCTCATACCCTCACTTACCGTAAGAGAGCAAGCCCTGAGAGGTCTCCTTGAGCCTTCAAGCTCCACAAGACACAAGCCGCAGCCACCGTAGGACTCCAGCTCCTTATTATGACAAAGATGGGGAATGTATATACCGTTGCAAAGAATATTATCAAGAAGTGTTTTACTTGTGTCGGCACAATACTCCTTGCCATCTATAAATATCTTAACACTACTCATTACTCTCCCCCTTACTTACAATTTCAATTGCCCCGAATTTACAGGAAGCTACACACTGTCCGCATCTGATACATTTATCAGAATCAATAACATAGGGCGATTTCACCACACCGCTTATAGCATCCACAGGGCATTTTTTACTGCACAGAGAACAACCTCTGCATTTGTCGGACTGAATCTCAACAGATATAAGTGCCGTGCATTTTTTCGCAGGACATCTCTTTTCATTAATATGAGCCTCATACTCATCACGGAAATATTTCACCGTAGTGAGAACGGGATTTGGTGCAGAATTACCAAGACCGCACAAAGCACCTGTCTTTATACCCTCGGACAATTCACAAAGGGTTTCGATATCCCCTTTTTCTCCCTTACCGCTTACAATCCGTTCAAGAATCTCAAGCATTCTTGTAGTACCTATACGGCAGGGAACACATTTACCGCAGCTTTCCTTGCTTGTAAAATCCATAAAGAATTTTGCCATATCCACCATACAGGTTTTCTCATCCATTACAATCATACCGCCCGAGCCCATAATGGCACCGGTTTTCCCGATACTTTCGTAATCAATGGGAGTGTCAAGCATTTCAGCAGGAATACAACCACCCGAAGGGCCACCCATCTGTACCGCTTTTATTTTGGCATCATCCTTTATTCCGCCGCATATACCGAAAACAATATCATTAATGGTAAGTCCCATAGGAACCTCTACAAGGCCACCTCTTTTTACTCTGCCTGCAAGGGCAAACACCTTTGTTCCCTTACTGGACTCAGTACCTATAGCACTGAAGCTTTCGCCGCCTTTTTCGATAATCTCAACGATATTCGCAAAGGTTTCCACGTTGTTTATATTTGTAGGCTTACCTCTGAACCCTTTTTGTGCAGGGAAGGGCGGCTTTGTAACGGGCATACCTCTTTTTCCACCAAGAGAAGCAAGCAAGGCGGTTTCCTCCCCGCAAACGAAGGCACCTGCACCCATCATTATTCTGAAATCGAAAGAAAAATCTGTTCCGAATATATTCTCGCCTAAAAGACCTGCCTTGCGAAGGTCGTTTATGGCAATTTCAAGTCTTTTTACCGCCAGAGGATACTCGGCACGGACATATATAGCACCATTGGAAGCGCCTACAGCCACACCTGCAATCATCATGCCTTCCAGCACTCTGTGGGGATCGCCTTCAAGTATGGCTCTGTCCATAAACGCGCCGGGATCACCCTCATCTGCATTACAAACTATATATTTCTCATCCCCTGCCGAGGCCCTTGCAGACTGCCATTTTATATATGTAGGAAAGCCTGCACCGCCTCTGCCTCTGAGTCCCGATTTCTTTACCTCCTCAATTATCCCGTCAGCACCAAGCTCAAGTGCCTTCCTCAAAGCGCGGTAGCCACCCATACTTTTGTATGACTCAAGGCTTTCGGGATTAACCTTGCCACAGCCTGACAGAACTACTCTTGTCTGACCGCGAAGGAATTGCAAATCCTCTTCCCCAAGGCGGTTTTCATCAGGAAGCACACCATTTTTTATACTTTTTGCAAAGTCGGCGGCACTCTCCTTGTCAAATCTTCCGTAAAGCACGGACTCACCGTTATCACAAACGACTTCCACAACGGGCTCTGCAAAGCAAAGACCGTTACAACCTACCTTTTCTATTGTATGCTCTGTATCCGAGAGCACATTTTCAAAAGCAGAAAGAACATCATCTGCACCTGAAGCTATACCGCAGGAGCCATATCCTAAAAGTAATCTCACAGAGCACTCTCCTCTCTCAACTCTTTTATAATTCTCACAACATCATCCTGAGTGAGCTTTCCGTAGGCAGTATCATTAATCATCATAGCAGGAGAAATACTGCAACAGCCAAGACAAGCAACCTCTTCCCAGGAAAAGAGCCCGTCCTCTGTAACATCTCCGTCATCTATTCCAAGCTCACGCCTGACAGTATCGGCAATACGCTCTGCACCGTTTACGTGACAGGCAGTGCCCTTACAAACCATAATTCTGTATTTCCCCACGGGCTTCAGTCTGAAGCCTGCATAAAAGGAAGCAACTCCGAAAATACGGCTTGCGGGAATACCGGTAGCAGCTTGTAAAAACTCCACAGAGCTTTCGGAAATATAGCCCTGCATAGCCTGAATTTCCTGAAGCACCGCAATAAGACTTTCCTCAGGATCGGAATACTTTTTAACTATATTGCAAATATCCTCGTATGTTAAAGTATCCATATACACACCCTCATTTCTCAAAACAGATAAACCGATTCTATTTTCCTTGTAAATTTTACAATATTAAATGTAATGTTTCAATAGCAAATTATGCTAAAACAGAAGAAAAAAGTTGTATTTTATTATACAATAATATATATTGGGTATTTACTTTTCCCTTTCGGGATAATACAATACAATTCAGGTGATAAAAAATGAAGGACTACAATTATTATTTATTTGATTTTGACGGCACTCTTTGCGACACAACCCCGGGAATATTCAATTCTGTTATCTATTCACTTGAATGCTTCGGTATCAAGGAAACAGATATGGAAAAGCTGAATTTTTTCGTAGGTCCGCCGTTATTTGAGTCTTACAAAACCCTATACGGAGTAAGTGACAGCGATGCCGATTGGCTTATTGAAAAATATCGTGAACGTTATCGCATAAAGGCGGCAGAGGAATCCACCCTTTACAAAGGAATCCCCGAGCTTTTGCGACAACTGAAGAAAAAGGGCAAAAAAATAGCCGTAGCTTCATCGAAGCCACAGTTTTTTGTAGAGGAAATCTCAAAGCATTGGGGAATTTATGAATATTATGACTTTATTTCGGCTGAAACCTTTGATAATAAGCATTCCTCAAAAAAGGAGCTTATAGAGGCTTGTCTTGATTTCTTCGGAAATCCCCCGCACTCAGAGGTGCTTATGACAGGGGATCGCTTCTACGATATTGACGGAGCAAAGGATGCAGGGATTGACAGTGCAGGTGCAGTTTACGGCTTCGGCACAAAAGAGGAGCTTGCAAACGCAGGCGCAACATATATTCTCTATACCCCCGAGGATTTGCTGAAAACAGAAGACTGCGAAGAACAATACAGATGAGAAAACGCAATGTTTTGCTATACAATTTCACTCCTGTAAATATTATAGCATATTGAATGAAATATTGCTTCGCAATATGAAATAATCTTCGATTATGAAATATTTTGCCTTAACAGCAAAATACGAAATAAAATAAATCCCTCATACGCGCAAGCGTATTTCATAGCGATAGCTATTTCATATCCGCAGGATATTTCACAAATCCTGCAAGGGATTTATTTCATTGAAAAAAGCACTTGCGAAAGCAAGTGCTTTTTTCTGGCGCGCCGGAAGGGACTCGAAGGGCTACGCCCTTCTCACTCGCAAGCTCGTTAACCCGATTATGTTCGGCTTCGCCGAGTGGGGGTTCGAGTCCCAAGAACTTGATTCAGAACAAAATAAAAAACAGCACAAC
>JAZSCI010000295.1:0-7977 GCA_045602865.1 Acutalibacteraceae bacterium | reverse complement strand
TTCAGGGTTGGATTCAGGGGTGTCCGAATCTATCAGCTCGGTAATCATAAGGGATAGCTCCTCTGCATCATAGGAGGTTTTGTCGAGGTTTTGTCCCTTGAGATAGGCAGATACGAAAATCATAAGTGCCGTTCCTACAATAATCAGTCCTACAAGGACAATTGCTGAAAATATGGAAAAATACTTGAAAAAGAAAGCACCTTTTTTGAATGGAAGCTTGTCATTTGTTGCCACGACCTGGATTTGTGTCGAATTTGTAGCCGATACCCCAAACGGTCTTGATATCCCAGTTTTCTGAAACGCCCTCAACCTTTTCGCGCAAACGCTTTATGTGAACGTCTACAGTTCGGGAGTCTCCGCCGTAATCAAAGTCCCACACCTCTTCAAGAAGCTGGGCTCTTGTGTATACCCTCTCAGGATTGCTTGCCAGATGATAGAGAAGCTCAAGCTCTCTTGGGGGAGTGTCAATAATATTTCCGTCTACGGTAAGCTCATAGTTTGTAAGATTGACAATAAGCTTGTCGTACTCTACAATTTTATTTTTAGGTGTGGCTACATTCTGTGTAGCAGTACGCCTGAGAACGGGTTTTATTCTGGCTACAACCTCTTTTGTTTCAAAGGGCTTTGTAATATAATCATCAGCACCCAGCTCAAGACCAAGTACCTTGTCAAAGGTTTCGCCCTTGGCGGTAAGCATTATGATGGGGACCTGCGAGGTTTTTCTGATTTCACTGCATACCTGCCAGCCATCAAGTCCCGGAATCATAATATCAAGAAGAATTATGTCAGGATCAGTGCTTTTGAACATATTGACCGCATCAATGCCGTTTATGGCAACCTCTGTTTTGAAGCCGTCTTTTTCCAGATATATTCTGAGTAGCTCGCAGATGTTGATATCATCATCAACGATAAGTATTTTTTCGTTAGCCATAGAATTCCCTCCTTAGGAATTTATAGTCGGACAATTATAGAATCCGATAAGTATATTATATACCATATATTCTCAAAATTTATGAACAATTTTTAAAATAACCGCAATTTTTTTATAAACAAAAACAGTTGACATATAAATTATCAACTGTTTTTTGCTTTTTGATGGATTATATCATTGTCTGTTATCTTTTTTTCTTCTTTTTTGATTTCTTTCCCTTGCCTTTGCTCTTAGTGTACTTCATTACGAAAATAAGAGCACCTATCAGAACAATAAGAGCGGCAGCTGAGCCGATTATAACAGTTTTGCGTACGATATCCTCTTTGTTTTCCTCTACTGTAGGCAGAGAAGTGGCTTCTGTTGTCTGTTCAATAGGAATTACAGTTATTATTCCGTCATCGCCGAGCACATATTTGTATCCGGGAGCAAGAGTTTCAAAGGTTGAATCGCTGACTACATTTCCGTTCTGATCTACAAGCTGCCCCTTATCGTTAAGGGTAAGAACATTTCCTATAACATTCATAGCCGAATCGTTGAATTTATCCATAGCCGGACCAAGAGAAGGGAGCACAACCGAGCCATCGGGATTAGTCAAGGTAATGTTCGGCAGTGTTGGGTTAGTAGTTGTGTAAATATCCTCAATAAAGCCTGTAAGATTGCTTTCTGTGGTGGGAACTGTACCCATATTGACATTGAGTTTGTAGGTAGAGGCTTTTGTCTGATTCTTTCCCTTGTAACGTGTTACAATAGAAATTGTCTGTCTCGCAACATTTGCAAGCTCAACAATAGCATATTCGTTTGTCTTTACCTCTGTGCCGTTAATGAAAACGGTCACACCGGAAGCGCTCAGGGGAGTAGGATTAATGCTTATGCTTGTCCTGTAGTTGTCAAGGAAAACATCGTATTCGTATATATCAGAGTAAAATTCCTTTTCAAGGTCAAAGCGATCTGTGCGCTCTGCAGTCATTCTGAAGCAATCCTCGTAGGAGTACTTTTCCCTTGAAATTGTAACACCTGCATCCTGATATGCCATACGCTGAAGAACATAGTATGCACCAAAGCCCTCGGTTATTGATTTCATTAAGGTGTCTGTATCAAGGGATACAGAATATTGTGTTCCCAGCATAGAGCAGAGATATTTCTGCTGAATTTCTTCCTGTGTAGCGGTTTCTGCATCAATTGCCACACCGGATTTCCTGATTGTCATAATTGCCAGTCGGCGGAAAACCTCTTCGCGGGAAATGGTTGTAATCTCTGTAGGAGAAATGTAACCTGTTGTGAAAAGTGTCATAAGAGAGGTGTAGTAAATGTAATCATCAAGACTTCCTATAGAGGATGTGCCGAAGTATTTGATGATAAAGGACATAAGCTCTGCACGGTCTCCCGAAAGAGCCATAAGATACATAACAACAGCCTCTTCCAGGGGTGTGCCCTGAGGAATTGTGAAATGCTGACCGGTGTAAACGTAATAAAGGTCATTTTTCATCATGGCGTAGAGTGCGGAAATCATAAGTACCTTGTCCGCATCCTGCTCATCCTCTTCGGTAATGACAATTCCCTGAGAGCGGAGCCAATCAGCCTTTGTTGCATCGGTTGTGTCGGGCTCTGATATTATTGACAGAGCACCTACCTGCTGAAGAAGGTATATGTAAGCTGCTTTCTGCGAATCTTCCTCAAGGGTGTAAAGCTCGATGTACTCTGCAATCTGTGCTTTGAAGCCTTTTGCATCGATATTGTATGGGTATTCAGGCAAAGGAATGAGCTCCTCGGAGCTCGAAAGACCATCTACAGAAAGTAAATCTTCCTTAACGACAAGCTTTCTTAACCAGGATTCATCATTTGTCGCGTAAGCATATTGAGTGTTGACAATAAAGTTCTCTGTGTCAATTACAGGAGCAAATTGTCGTGCGAAAGCAGATGGTGCAAGAATCGAAGCGATAATAAGCACCGATAAAAGCACACATATCTGTTTGATTTTTCTGCGCATTATATTTTCTCCATTTCGGTTTTAGTTATTAACCTTAAAAGCAAAGATTGTTTCAGTGTTGTATTCCTCGCCTGCATCATAAGTGCATCCGGGCCATTCGGGGTGGTTGGGGGTATCGGGATAAACCTGTGTTTCAAAGCAGAATGCGCTACGGAATTTTATGGGAAGCTCACCCTTGCCTTCAACAGTGCCGTTAAGGAAATTACCTGTATAAAGCTGCATTCCGGGAAGGTTTGTTTTAACATCCATTCTGATACCGCTCTTGTCACCTATAGCATAAGCGACATTCTGAAGCTCACCGTTAAAGCCGTTGAGGCAGAAGTTGTGGTCGTAGCCGTTGCCGTTTTTCAGCTGAATATGGTCGGCATCAATATCTCTGCCGATAGTCTTGGGCGCGGTGAAGTCAAAGGGAGTGCCTTCAACGGGTAAAAGCTCACCGGTGGGAATGCTAAGCTCATCAATGGGAGTGTAGTAATCTGCGTTTATACAGATTGTATGGTCAAGTATGGATGTATCTTCGTATCCGTTAAGATTAAAATAAGCGTGGTTTGTAAGATTGATAATTGTCTTTCTGTCGGGAATAGCCTTGTATTTTATGGAAAGCTCACTGTTATTGAAGGTGTAAACTACCTCAACCTGAACATTTCCGGGGAAGCCTTCCTTAAGGTGGGGGCTTGTGTATGAGAATTTTACAGAATAATCATCAACAATTTCACCCTGCCAGATCGCGTCGGAAAAGTCATCTCCGCCGTGAAGGCTGTTTACCTCATTATCGTTGCAGGTAACCTGATATTCAACTCCGTCAATGGAGAATTTACCGAGCTTTATTCTGTTTGCATACTGTCCTACAACAACGCCCTGATAGTCGCTTCTGTTTATGTGGCCGTCAAGGGTGTCGTGACCTGAGAGAATATCAATAAGCTTTCCGTTTTTATCCTTTATAAAGAGCTTGTCAAGAGTAGCGCCCTTTTCTATAAGCTGAGCAGATTCTCCTGAGTCGCTTGTGATGATATATGCATTTACGGTTTTGTTGTCTGCAATACCGTATTCCTTTTTTAGAACTGCCATAGCAATACCTCCTGAATTAAGTTCAAACATATTCATTATAAATATACATTATTCAAGGGAACAAAGTCAAGGGTGATAGCACCTCAAAAGGAACATATTCCAATATTTTACACTTTTTTAATTCTTCATTAACATTTTGAGCAGCGTATCGCATTGATTATTTTGCATTAATATGGTAAAATGACAAAAGATAAAATGGGGAGGGATGTACTTATGCAGACATTTATAGAAGCCATAGCGCCCGGCTTGAGATATGTAATGCTGGCGGTTATTGTGTATATTGTTGTGCGGCTTCTTATCGCTATGTTTACAAAGAAAACCTCTGACCCTATACGCGGTAAGCTTGTAAGCACCGTTACAGGCGAAAGCATAACTCTTTATGACAGAGAGGTGTCTGTGGGAAGAAACAAGAAATGTGATATTGTGCTTCCTTTTGAAACTATATCCCGTCTGCACGCCGTAATAGCTTATAGGACAAAGGGTTTTGTGATTTTTGATACAATATCAAAGTCGGGAGTGTCCGTGAACGGACAGAGAATAAAGGGCAGAAAGCTTATCCGACATGGTGATGTTGTGTCAATAGGCGGAATGGAATATACACTCCATGAGCCTGAAAAGTATAAATATATAAAGGACAAAAGCGGTGCTCCCGGCAGACCTTCTTATGGACTTATTCTGATTCTTCTCACTGTTTTTAATCTGTCTGCAATGCTTCTTAATATGTATCACGATGGTGAATTTGACGGAACAATTTCCGTGGTTTGCCTGGTTTTTGTGGCGTTACAATGGGTGTATTATTTCCTTGCAACATATATTCTCAGGCTGATAAATTTCGAGCTTGAAATGATTGCCCTGTTGTTTGCTTCCGTTGGACTTGCTATTACGGGAAGCATACACCCGGGTGCGGTTCTCAAACAGACCATTTGCATAGTTATAGGTGTAATCGGTTATGTTGCTCTTACCCGCGTGCTTCTCTATGTGGAGGCAACAAAGCCTATGCGTTGGTTTGCTGCGGCAGCATCCATAGGTGCCCTTGGTGTGACTCTTCTTATTGCCGAGGATATAAACGGTGCGCTTAACTGGATTTCCTTTGGCGGAATTTCTGTACAACCCTCTGAGTTTGTGAAGGTAGCATTTGTTTTTGCAGGTGCCGCTACTCTTGAAAAGCTTCAATCAGTGCGCAGTCTGACAATGTATATTGCTTTTGCAGGTGTGTGTATTGCAGAGTTGTTTGTTATGAGGGATTTCGGTACGGCTCTTGTGTTTTTCTTCACCTTTATCGTAATTGCTTTTATGCGCTCCGGGGATGTGCGGACACTTTTGCTTATATGTGTTGTAGCCGCTCTGGGTGCAGTGCTTATAATATTCCTGAAGCCCTATGTGGCAGACAGATTTTCTGCTTATGGTCACGTGTGGGAGCAGATAAACGAAGGGGGCTTCCAGCAGACTCGGACTCTCATATATTCTGCAAGCGGAGGTCTTTTGGGACTCGGCTTGGGTAATGGTGCTCTCCGACACATTTTTGCGGCAGCAGAGGACCTGGTATTCGGAGTTGTGTGCGAAGAATTCGGTCTTATTGTAGGCTTTCTTATACCCGTTACCTATTGCTTTATTGCCGTGTGGGCGGTTATCAATGCAAAAAAAGCAAAATCCGTGTTTCACGTTATCGCAGGTGTAGCCGCTTGTGCTATGATGCTTTTTCAGTCTATGCTGAGTATTTTCGGAATTACCGATTTACTTCCTCTTACGGGAGTCACACTTCCCTTTGTGAGTAAAGGCGGTTCAAGTATAATATCCTGCTTCCTTTTGTTGTCCTTTGTGAAAACTCTTGATTCACGGACATACTCAAGCTTCAAGCCGAAGCTTCTCAGGCGAAGAGCTGAGCAAGGCGATGAGTATGCTCAGCGGGGATCTGCAGAAGTGAACAAATATGCACCGAGAGGTAGCGGACAGAAAACTTCACAGAAGTCCTCAGGTGCAAAGCCTGCGCCTACGAAAAAGTCGGTAAGTCAGGCTTCGGGTACCGCAAGCTCAAGAACAAACAGATCCGGGGGACAAGCCGCGGGACAAAGACCGCGTTCCGCCTCTCCGAAACAAAGTGCAGATATAAGCATCCGAACAAATAAGAACTCCGCGGGTGTAAGGACTACAAGACCTAAGCCTGCGGCTAAAAAGAATTCAGGAGAAAAGGGGGGCGGTGCAAGATGAGAACTACAGCCAGAAGAGGCGCCGTGCTTCTGCTCCTTGTTGCGATTATTGTGTCGGGCTTGAGCGTGTTAGCTTATAGATTTTATGCTAATGGTGAGGAATGGGCGACAATGCGTGTCAGTCAGCATATCACCAAAAACGGCAGCTTTATAGCGGCAGGAAATATAACTGACCGTAACGGAGAGCTTCTTGCTCATACTGAAAACGAGGAACGGATTTATAATGACTCGGAGCGTATACGAAGGTCTACACTTCATATTGTAGGTGATACTGAAGGGTATATAAGCTCCGGAGTGCAGACGGCTTATAAAAAGGAGCTTATCGGCTACAATCTTATTTCGGGAGTATATTCCCTGAAAAAGAATGGCAGGGGGAATGATATCCGACTGACTATCGATAGCGGACTTTGCGCCAAGGCATACGATGCCCTTGGGGACAGAAAAGGTGTAATAGCTGCCTACAATTACAAAACAGGCGAGTTGCTTTGCTCCGTTTCGGGACCTTCGTTTGATATAAGAAATAAACCTGAGCAACAGAAAATTGATGAGGATAGCAGCGGAAAATACGATGGTATTTATATGAATCGGCTCATTGACGGCTTGTATACGCCGGGCTCTGTGTTCAAGATAATAACCACCGCGGCAGCGATTAAGTATGTTGCTGATATTGGTGAGTGGGATTATACCTGCAATGGCGAGGAGGTTGTGGATGGTGTGCAAATAACCTGCCCATCCTCCCACGGACATCAGGATTTCGGCTCTGCTTTTACAAATTCCTGCAACTGCGCCTATGCAGTTTTATCGGAGAAAATCGGTGCTGAAAACCTTGAGGAAATGTCTGAAAGCTTCGGCTTCGGTAAGAAGTTTAAGTTCGGAAAGGTTAAAACGGAAGCCAGCCTTTTTGATTTGTCCGATGCTACCGCAGGTGATGCTGCCTGGGCGGCGGTAGGACAGTACAACACTCTTGTGAATCCCTACCATATGCTTACAGTTCTCGGTTCTATAGCCAACAACGGAAAGGCGGTTTTGCCCTATGCGGTAAGCGATGTTACAAAAACAAACGGCAAGGTTATATCGACAGCCGCAAGGGGCTCTGTGAATTATATTACGCCCGAGCTTGCAGAGGAATTGTCGGAAATGATGCGGAACAATGTGGAAAATAAATATGGGGATAATAGCTTCCCGTATCTTTCAATGTGCGGAAAAACAGGAACCGCAGAGGTGTCCGATGGTGAAAGTGGCGGCAGTAAGCCACATTCCTGGTTTATGGGCTTTTCTCAGAATCCTGAGTGTCCCGTTGCAGTTGTAGTGGTGGTGGAAAACGGCGGCTGGGGCTCTTCGAAGGCTCTGCCCATCGCGTCACTTATTATGAATGAATCCTACAAGCTTCTTGCGGAGTGATTGAGGAAGTATTTAACAGTTTAAACAGTTGACTTAAAGAAAGATATATTGTAAAATATAAATTCAGTGTTAATAAAAAATACCGAAAGGCTGAAACAAATGAGTTTTATAGAATTTGATTCCGTGTACAAACGGTACAAAATGGGTGAAGTAGTAATCAATGCCGCAGATGGTGTTACCTTCAATGTTGAGCAGGGTGAGTTCTGTGTTATTGTCGGTGCCAGTGGTGCGGGTAAAACTACCGTTCTTAATATATTGGGCGGTATGGATGAATGTGATGATGGCAAGGTGCGTGTAGCAGGTGACCTTGTAAATGAGTATGATAACAAAAGGCTTATTGAGTATCGTAGATATGATGTAGGCTTCGTTTTCCAGTTCTACAA
>JAZSCI010000294.1:0-10644 GCA_045602865.1 Acutalibacteraceae bacterium | reverse complement strand
ATCGTGTCATCACCTGCAATTGTACCTACAACCTCATGCACATTCATAGCATCAATCGTAGCACAAGCGGCACCCGCAAGACCGGGAGAGCATTTAATAACACAGATGTTTCCGGCATAATCAACCTTGGTCATAGCACTCTGGAAAAGTGCATCAAAAATACCTGTATATCCGGGCTCACCTGTAGGCTCAACAGTATATTTGTAAATACCGTTTGCACCCTGAGTTTTCAATAAACGAAGCTCCTTTACATCTCTTGAAACAGTTGCCTGGGTAACCTCGCAACCCTTTTTGCGAAGAAGCTCAAGAAGCTCTTCCTGAGTGCCGATATCATATTGACTTATCAAATCAAGAATCAATTTATGTCTTTTCTTTTTCATCTGAACACCAACTTAAGTTTTAGCCCGGAAGCTTTTTGTTTAATATATTTATAAAGGTGTCATCCTTTATTTTTATAAATTCGGCAGAAAGTTCAGAGCGTTTTACTCTGACTACTGCATCCTCAGGAACATTTATTGCCTCCTGACCATCACAGGAAAGAATCACTTCACCACTGTTATCGTGCAGAATCTCAAGCTCGGAGCTTCCATCCAGGACAACAGAGCGAGAAAAAACAGAATGCGCACAAACAGGTGTAAGCAATATACTCTCAACACAAGGCGCTATAATAGGTCCCCCGGCAGAAAGAGAATAAGCGGTAGAGCCGGTAGGAGTAGAAACAATCACTCCGTCAGCCATATACTGAACCAATGGAGCATCATTACAGGAAACGGATAATTTTATAATTCTTATTATGCCGCTTCGTGAAACAACCGCATCATTTATGCAACTTGAATGATATAATATTTTATTATTTTTGTCAACAATACTCACATCAAGAACCATTCTTTTTTCAAGTGTGTATGCACTGTTTTTTACATTGGATAAGAGCTCAAGCTCGTTACTCTCAAGACACGCAAGATAAGCCACATTACCTGCATTCACACAAAGAACGGGCTTTCCGTAAAGTGTAGCTATTTTTGCCGCATTAATAAAGGAGCCGTCTCCGCCAACTGAAACTACCGCATCACAGGTACTGATATCCTGCTGATTTTCAGAATAAACAATATGTTCCCCTGATCCGAAGCTCTCAAAAAGAGCCGAATCCATAACTGCGACAGAATCCAGCATTCGTATTTGTTCCAATAAATCCGAAGTAACACTCAATGCATTTACTCTGGTCATATTAGGAATAACATAAAATCTCATAAAATCACCTATCCAAAGCCTCGTGAGATTTTTTAACGAGCTCACCTGCCGTAGAAATAACCTCTTCAGAATCCTGCTTTTCACTGCATTTTCGCAGATACATAAGATATTCAATATTACCTTCAGGTCCCTTTACCGGAGAATGATCAAGTCCTAAAACATCAAATGAGCACTCATTTGCAAATCTTGCAATAGTATCCACCACAGCCTTATGAATCACGGGATCTCTTACAACACCTTTTTTACCCACATTTTCCTTACCTGCCTCAAACTGCGGCTTTATAAGACAAACCGCCTCGCCATCAGCTTTAAGAAGCTCATACATTACGGGTAAAATCAATCTGAGCGAAATAAAGGAAACATCAACTGAAGCGAAGTCGATTTCTTCGGGAATCTGCTCTCTTGTAACATACCTGAAATTTGTACGCTCCATATTGACAACACGCTCATCACTACGAAGCTTCCAGGCAAGCTGACCGTAACCAACATCAATTGAATAGACCTTACTCGCACCGTTTTGCAGCATACAATCCGTAAAACCACCTGTTGAAGCTCCTATATCCATACATATTTTATTTTCAAGGGAAATGGGAAAGGATGCCATAGCCTTTTCAAGCTTAAGACCGCCACGGCTTACATACCGAAGGGTACTTCCTCTCACCTCTACGGTATCATCATCCTTTATTTCGCGACCTGCTTTTATTTCCTTCTGGTCGTTTACATAAACTATACCCGACATAATCAGAGCCTTGGCTTTCTCTCTGCTGTCGGTAAATCCTCGTTCAAAAAGAACGGAATCAAGTCTTTTTTTAGGACTCATTCCTTGCATCCTCCACCTGTAACAACATCATAAATTCCTTGTGCATCAAGCTTATATTGCTTAAGGATACTATCTGTTTTACCTTGCTTTATAAAGCAATCAGGGAAAGCAGTAAGTGTATACGGCACGAATAAGTTATTCTCAAGGAGCTTTGAAGCAAAGCTTTCTCCGACTCCGCCACTTTTAATGCCTTCCTCAAAGAAGAAAATGTGTTCTGCATTTTTCAATTTCTCAAAGCATCCGGAAGGAACGGGAATTATTCTGTTCAACTTAATAAGCTTAACACGTTTGCCTTCTTCAACCAAACGAGAATAAGCCTTTGCTGCCTCGCTGAATATTCTTCCGTAGGTTACAATAACCAGCTCTGCTGAAGCATCACCGTATATATCGTAATCATTACCACTGCATACATAAAAATCGGGCTTATACGGCTCCGAGCCCCTGGGATATCTGATTACACAGGAACCCTCACAATGATAAAGGGAATTAACTAACGCATTGTTAAGCTCACAATAGTATGCGGGTGAAAAAACATTAATATTAGGGATACCATTGAGAAAAGCGGTATCATATATACCATTATGTGTTTCCCCATCATCACCAACAATTCCTGCTCTGTCAACAGCTATAACCATTTTTGTATCCTGCAGTGCACAATCATGCATTAACTGGTCATAACACCTTTGCAAAAAAGTGGAGTATACAACAAATACGGGCAACATTCCGTTTTTAGAAAGTCCGAGAGCAAAAGGAACCGCGTGTTCTTCGGCAATACCCACATCAAAAAATCTGTCGGGATACTGTTCAGAAAATTTTCTTAAACCGGTACCAAGAGACATAGCGGCAGTAATAGCACAAATTCTCTTGTCCTTCGGTGCCTGATTATATAAAAACTCACCGAATTTCTCAGAAAAATTATCAACAGACTTTGGGAACTCCCCTGTTTTCATATCAAATGAACCTATGCCGTGAAATTCGGAAGGGTACATTTCTGCCGGAGCGTAACCTTTACCTTTAACAGTATTTATGTGAACAATAACAGGACACTCAACAAGCTTTGCACCCTCAAGCGCATTACAAAGCTGGGAAATATTGTGTCCGTCTATGGGCCCCATATATCTGATACCCATATCCTCAAAGAAATTGCTTTCATAAAGCATATTCTTAAGATCAGTTTTTATTCTGAAAAGTCTGTCAGAAAGATTATTTCCCACTATCGGGATTTTGGAAACCGCTTTTTCAGTAATTGCCTTAAGCTTAAAATATCCTGAACGGGATCTCATAACAGCAAGTCTTTTGGCAAGATGCCCCACATTTTTTGAAATAGACATACCATTATCATTGAGAATTATTATAAGTCGGGTATCCTGCAGTCTGCCGGCATTATTAAGCGCTTCATAAACCAATCCGCCCGTAAGTGCACCATCACCAAGAACTGCAATCGCATAATCCTTTTTGCCACAAGCTTTATTGGCTGTAGCAATACCGAGAGCCGTGGAAACAGAAACACTACTGTGTCCGCTATATACAATATCATGCTCACTTTCATTAGGGCGCGAAAAGCCGGAAACACCATTCTCCTTACGGAGAGTACCGAAATCCTTGTATCTTCCGGTAAGGAGCTTATGAGTGTATACCTGATGTCCTACATCCCATATAATTTTGTCATGGGGGGAATTAAAAACCTTGTGTAAAGCAAGGGTAAGCTCAACAACACCTAAATTAGAGGCAAGATGCCCACCATTTTCGGACACGGTTGAAACAATAACATCACGAACCTCCTCTGCAATCAGAGAAAGCTCTTCATTGTTATATTTCTTAATGTCTTCAGGTGAGCTGATTTGCTCCAAAAAAGTATGTTTCATATCAATAATCTCTCGCAGCTAAATACTCTGCATACTCCTTAATTATATGGTTATTTTCAAAATTACCAAGCTCTTCCATAGCTTCTGTTGTAAGCTTTTCAACAAGCTTTTCACATTCTTCAATACCAAGAAGAGTAACATAGGTAGTTTTTCCGTTCTGGTCATCGCTTCCTGTAAGCTTACCAAGCTTCTCAAGGGAGCTTGTCACATCAAGTATATCATCCTTAATCTGAAAAGCCAGACCGATCAGTTCACCGAATTTTTTCGCAGAAAGAATCTGCTCACGGGATGCACCTGCTACAATACAACCAAGAGAACAAGCGGCAGAAATCAATGCACCGGTCTTTAAATTATCGGCTAATTTAAGTGTTTTGAAAGAAACATCAGAATTATTTTCATTTAATAAATCGATAACCTGACCGCCTATCATACCTTTACTTCCGGCATAGGTAGAAAGCTCAGATACCGCATTAACGGCAACCTCTGCACTATATCCACCTGAAAGATATCCTAAAGATATTTTTTCGAATGCGGCGGTAAGCAATCCATCACCTGCAAGTAAAGCAAAGGCTTCACCATAAACCTTGTGATTAGAAAGCTTTCCTCTTCTGTAATCATCATCATCCATACAAGGTAAATCATCATGAATCAACGAATACGTATGAATAAACTCAACTGCTTGCGCTACAGGAACTGCACCTGCCACGTTTCCTCCGCAAGCATCACAGAAAAGAAGTGTGAGCAACGGGCGTACTCTTTTTCCGCCATTTTCCACACTATATTTCATTGAATCAAAAAGAACCTTGTATTCAGGTAAATAACAATCAAAATAAGAGTACATTGACTCTTCAATAATAGATAAAAATTCCTGTACCTTACTGTTCATCAACATCACCATTATCAAGAAGAATTTTTATTTTCTGTTCGGATTCCTCAAGGTATTTACCACATTTAGCAATAAGCTTTGTACCTTCTGTGTAAAGCTCAAGTGATTTTTCTAAAGATAAGCCGCCTTCATCCATTGTCTTTACAATCTCATCAAGGCGCTTCATAGCATTTTCATAATTAAATTCCATAGTTTTATTCCTTTTCTGTTATATCAGTAACAATCGCTTTAAATGAGCCGTCACAAAGAGAAACTTTAACCTCATCATTTCTCTTGATATCCTTAACGCTTGTTACAAACTCATTATCGATTTCAGTAATAGCATATCCTCTCTTGATAACCGCCAGCGGACTGAGAGCATCAAGCTTCTCTGCAACAGCCATAAGCTGAAGCCTTGAAGCTTCAAGCGTTGATGAAACAATGTTGGTGAGCTTCTCTGAAAAATACATAAGATCCCTGTGATTTTCACGAAGCTTTATAATCGGATCTCTGAAAGCACCATTGTTTTTATACAAAGACAGCTTGTTTTTTTCATTAGCAATATAGTTATCCATAAGCGTATACATATATTGCTCTGCTGAATAAAGACGCTCCCGCAGGTCATTAATATCGGGAGCAACACATTCTGCCGCTGCCGAGGGGGTGGGAGCTCTGAAATCCGCTACAAAGTCACATATTGTGTAATCTGTTTCATGCCCTACTGCGCTTATAACCGGAATTTCCGAATCAAAAACTGCTCTTGCGACAATTTCCTCATTAAATGCCCACAAATCCTCTATCGAACCACCGCCTCTGCCGACTATAAGCACATCTGCGGCTTTGTATTTATTAAAAAGTCGGATAGCAGAAGCAATATCCTCTGCCGCACCTTCACCTTGAACCTTTGTTGACCTGAGAATAATCTCACCTATGGGATAGCGCCTTCCCAGAACATTAAAAATATCCTGAATTGCAGCGCCTGTGCCTGATGTTATAACACCAATCCTTCCGGGTAACAAAGGCAAAGGCTTTTTATGAGCATCACTAAAAAGCCCCTCGCCGGAAAGCTTCTTTTTCAATTGCTCAAATGCAATATTCAACGCCCCTGTACCATCGGGCTGCATATCACTTATATACAACTGATAGGAGCCATCTCTCGGATAAAGAGATACAGAGCCTCTTATAAGTACCTTCATACCATTTTCGGGCATAAATTTTAATCGCGAGGCATTACCGGCAAACATAACGGCTTTTATAGCAGCTCCATCATCCTTTATGGTCATATACAGATGACCACTGTAATGTGCCTTGAAATTTGAAATTTCACCGGTAACAAAGACACAAGAAAAAGCCGGTTCATTATCAAACAAGGCTTTAACCATATTATTAAGTTTTGTTACGCTATAAATTTCAGGTGTAATCATTTACATAACCTACCATACTTTATTGATGTGAGAACCGCTATACCGCAGGCATTATCACAGGAAAATTCAGGTTCTGCAAAGGAACAAACAAATCTGCTGCAGATTTTATCCCTGATTATACTGTTTGACATTACACCACCGGCGAAAACAATGGGCATTTCACCAAGTTTTTCAAAGGAGTGCAAAGCCATAGCAATAACAGTATCTCCAATATAATCAAGTAAAAAACGAGCTGTATCGGAAGCCGTTTCATTTTTTTCAAGCATACTGATACACTTGTTCTCGAGTCCCGACAATGAGCAATTACCATCATAAAGCTTGATTTTATTTTTATATACCCTATCTGACTGTAAAGCCATTTCTTCGATTGCTTTTCCTGCAGGAAAAACTGCCCCCAGCCTCACACCTATTCTGTCAACTGCTTGTCCTGCATTTAGGTCAAGGGTAGCACAAACAGGACTGACATTAAGAATATCATCAAAAACAGGTTCGCAAAGCACTATCTCCGTAGTTCCGCCCGAAACATGAAATGCAAGAAATTTCTCGTTTAAAAGATCAAGTCGCTTTGCTGAATACAAAGCGGCAGCAATATGACCTTGCTGATGTGAAAAACCGTAAAAATCAACATCTAAAACAGAAGAAAGCGCTCTTCCCGCAGCCTCACCTACAAGAAAACACGGCATATATGAGCCCTTCTGAGTAGTTGGTGTAACAGAAGCACCGATAGCTTTTATATTGCCGACACCATTTTCTGTGAGTTGTGAAAAAAGCTCAGGATATGCTTTAGTGTGGTGAAAAACCGCATCACTTTGCCGTATACCCCTTTCACCCGCTTTAACAGGAAGAAGTCTCTTAACGTGCTTAGCCTTTTCACCATCGTACAAAGCAACTGATGTTGTGTAATTACTTGTATCTAAACCTAAAAACATATTACTTTGATTTGACAACAGAGCCTAATACCCCATTAATGAAGCTGTAATCTGCTCTGTTTTCATGAGTTTCACCGTACTTCTTAGCAAGCTCAACCGCCTCATTTACAGAAACACCATCGGGAACGTCATCAACATACATAATCTCAGCTACTGCAAGTCGGAGAATCGCAAGAGATACCTTAGGTAATCTGTTAATTTTCCATTTTGTCAGATTTTCTGATATAACAGTATCAATCTGTTCCTTATTCGCTTCCCACAGACTCAACAAATTCTGTGCAAAAGTATTAATTTTAATTAATTCTGTCTCTGATGCAGATCGGATAATTTCCTCGATTGTTGAATCCTCATTAAAAATCTGATCAAACAAAATTAAAAATGCTTGCTCTCTTGCTTCTGTACGTGTCATATTCTTCTCCTTCGGGTGTAATAGTAAAAGCGCCAGACCTTTTGCAACACTAACGTGCCCAAAACCGTTCACGCTAATATACACAACACCATTTTAATATACTTATACTTACAGATTATACCATAATGAATTTTATTTATCAATACATATCACAAAGAATAAAAAAGGGAGAACAGACAAGCTGTTCTCCCAAAAAGAGTATATTTTATGCGTAAATGAAGTCGGTATACTCGTTCACTTCATCTACAACACCGGCACATGTAAGAATCATACCCTTAACCTCACCGGTGTACTTTACAGATTGTGTAACCGAGATAATCTGATTGTTCTCAGGATTATAAATAAGCTCAACGGTACAATCGTGATACTTAACAGTTGATGAAGAAACAGATGTGATACTGAGTGTAGCTGCAACCATTTCTGCAACATCATCCTTGGAAACAACCGGGAACAAAGCACTTGTAAAACTGCTTGCCTTTGTAGCTGTAAGGCTCAAGGGTTCGGGCTCAACCTCTTCACGAAGAGTAATAACAATCTTCTTTGTACCATCCTCAAGCTTAACACTTGTAGCAGACTGAATAGCAGCAGACGCATCCTCTACATCAAGAAGAGCAGCCGAATTCATATTATCAATAAGGAAATCATTTGTTTTTGTGCCTAATGCAACAACGGTGGGATTCTCTCTTGCAGTACCCTCGGATACAAAATACTCGGGATATGCTGACTCAACACTACCAAGCATTATATCATCAAGAACACCGGTCTCAAAACCACGATATGTAACTCTTGTGTATCCGGCATTACCCTTTTTAGCCTTATTTACAAGAGCAGAATATTTCTTAAGAACAGTTTTCTTCTGCTTAATCTGTTTGGGTGAATCTGTCTCAGACTCAGCTTCTGTCTCGGGAGCCTGAGTAGGTGCCTGAGTTGCGGCCTGTGTTGTAGGAGCCTGTGTTGTAGGTGCCTGAGTAGTAGGAGCCTGTGTCTCAGGAGCTTTTGTTGCAGGCTGTGTAGTAGGAGCCTGAGTTGCAGGCTGTGTAGTAGGTGCCTGAGTTGCAGGAGCCTGAGTAGGTGCCTGTGTAGGCTGAACGTTGTTGATAGCATCATCGATCATATTATCAACAAACGGAATGTTCGTAACAGGTTTTTTATTGTTTTGCATAAAATAAGTTGTAGCAGCAAGCTTGATTGCTGTGCTTGAAACAAGTCCAATAGCTACACATGTTATAAGAAGCAAAGCAATAACCTTTGTCAACTTATTGTCAACTTCGATTTTTTTCATCAGAGTATCCCCCTTAAATCCTTAGCATAATAATTCTTAATCATTTTACACAATCGCAAACAAAATGTCAATACAAAATACAACTTAGTTGGCATTTTAATTTCAACTTTAATTTTTTTGTGAAAAACAATGAAGTATTAGGTTTTTCTTTGTTGATATTGATGGTTGAAAATATTATATATATATTGTAAAATATAGTATCAAATAATATTGCTTATGCAATATAGTAAGGAGATTTAACCTATGAAAAAAAGCAAACTGACAAAAATCATTGCTGTTATCCTCACCCTTACGTTGGCTTTCTCATCGTTCGGTGCCGTAACAGCCAGTGCATCAAGTGCATATCCCATTACGGGAAGTGACGATCCCATTGGTGTTATTTTTTCTGACATTATTGATACACTTCTTCGTTTTGTGCTTGATATGTTCGCATCCTTATTCCCCAACGGCCCCGGCTTTGTTGAAGAGGAAGATTTAAACGTAGATCTTATCGACAAAAACTTCTATATAGGTACTGTTGAGAAGGATAAAAACGATGAAAACGCTAAGGTGCAGTTCAATACTACCGCTAAGGAAAATGCTCAGTGGCATATCGGTTATTCAAATGCATCACTTATCCCCAGCGATTACAGCAACGGTACATATTACTTAGGCGGCTATATCAGCCTTGAGAACGGCTTCACAAACGTTGTTGAAGGTATTGCAACAATCCCCGGTATCGGTCTTGATGATATGAAGGTTCGTTGTGTTTCTATGAAGGATCACGCTGACAGCGACACAGTTCTCTTCGCAACAATTGACTGTATCGGTATCACAAATGCTGATATCAAGGATATCCGTGCTAAGTTTGAAGAGCTTGCAGTTCAGAACGGAATTGACCTTGACACAATCGGAGCAATCAACGTTTCATCAACTCATACACATAGCTGTATCGATACTGAAGGTCTCTGGACAAAGAACCTTGTAAAGCTTGCATCCAACGGTATCATCAGCGGTACAGGTTCACAGGGTGAGCTCCAGCAGGGTACAAACCCCGCATATATGGCATTCCTCAAGGATGAGGTTGCATGCGCTCTCCTCTCCTCTTACTTCGATATGAAGGAAGGTACACTTACAATATCCACAAAGGATATCGGCGAAGACTATTTCAACAACAAAAACCGTCCTACATCCGGTCAGCTTACTGATTTCGATGAGAATGGTAATGTAATCGTTGATGGCGCAAGAAAGATCGCCATGACAGAGATTACAAGATTTATGTTCACTCCTGACCAGGATAAGTATCCTGAAGCAAGAGAAACAATGATGATCAATATGGCTGCTCATCCTGATGTTGCAGGTCTTCCCACCTCATCAAACTCAGGTAGAGAAATCAGTGGTGATTACCTCTTCTACTGCGGATACTTCCTTGACAAGTATGCTGACATCAACTTTATGTTCTTCCAGGGTGCTATCGCAGGTATCTATATGGGACGCAGCGTTACAGGTGATGGTGTTGAAACATACCAGAGAGTTGAAGAATCTCAGAGATACGGCTTTGAGCTTGCAAGAATGGCTCTCTCAATGAATCTCACAGAGGAAGAGATCGTTGACAGTAGCGTAAATGAAGAATCTCCATATTACGATTATTTCCTTATCAATACAGAGGAAGAGGCTGAATATGGCGAAAACGAATATTACACAAGATGGTACGAAGACTGGGAGCCTGTAGATGTTGAAGAAGTTGAGCCCATCCTCAATCTTTACATTACTCAGGTAGTAATCACAGTTTCAAATGCACTGATTGAAGCAGTTGGTAAGCT
>JAZSCI010000293.1:0-6502 GCA_045602865.1 Acutalibacteraceae bacterium | reverse complement strand
GGAAGCCGCTTCGGGGGAGCAGGTCAAGGGCTTTCTTGAAAAGAATTTCTCTCCCGACCAGTCAAAGGAAATAGAGGAGCTTCTGGGTGACAAGGAGAAAGTCAGAGCTCTCCTTGAAAGCGATGAAGCAAAGGAGCTTTTCAAAAAGCTTTTCGGGGGTAGGTAATGTGGCAGAGCTTGATTTGAACGGACTTTTAAGCTCAATTTCTCCCGAGGATATGGAGGAATTGAAAAAAACTGCCACCCGGCTTTTAGGTTCAATGTCGGGCGGAGAGGAAAAGCCCCCGAAAAAGGAAGAAAAGCCTCAGCCACAGCCCGGGGAGAAAAATAATTTCGGGCTCCCCTCTGATTTAGGTATGCCCGATTTGTCCCAGCTTGCCGCCCTTGCACCCGTTTTGCAGACTTTAGGCTCAAAGGATTACCGACTTGATTTTATAAATTCATTGAGACCTTTGCTTTCCGAGGAAAGGCAGAAAAAGGCGGATGAAGCCGCAAAGCTTGTGCGTATATTATCGTTGCTGCCTCTTTTAAGGGAAAGGGGGCTTCTGTAATGGGGGAGTATTCCTACAATGAGCTTATGAAAATGCAGAATGATGCCATAAAAAGAGTTGAGGATATGCAGAGGAGAGCACGGGAAAGTGCAGGACTTCCCGAAAAAAGAAGCCTTCCTCAGCAGGAAAGACTTGGAGTGGATGAGCCACGGCGTATGCGTATGCCCTCAGGATATCTTAAAAATCAGAACTCCCCTTCGTATGAGGAAGGGGAGAACAATCCACAAACAGAGGATATAAAAAGAGAAACAAAAAAGGAGACAAAAGAGAAAAATCAGAGCTTTCCGGAAAATGCAGGAGAGAAAAAGCCGCCCGATTCTTTCATATCGGGTATTCTGGAGGAATTGCAGATTGACCCGGACAAAGCCCTGCTTCTTTCCCTTCTTGTGCTCCTTTCCGAAGAGGGCGCAGATGAAGCACTTTTAACCGGCTTGATGTATATGCTTACATAGAAGACCTTTCAGCATCTGTTTTTCTGAATAAAAAGGGCGCTTCCACAACACTTTCCGTAAAGCAGGCATCGGAAAGCTTGTAGTATACCAGGGTAAAGGGTATGGGAACAAGAAAAATACAAAGAAGAAACCACCCGACAAATGAAAAATCCGTAATTACCTTTTCACGGAGAAAGCCGTCCGTTACCTTCATACTTTCCTTTATGCACTCTTTATAGGGAAGCTTTTTCATAATTGCAAGGTACGGGGCGGCAGAGTATTCTGCGCAGGTTATTCTCCACATAAAAAGTGAGAGAGAGGCAAGAACGGACCCTGCGCCCGAAAGCAGCAGAAGCGTATATATATCAAGGTATGAGTATTGGTGCAGATAGAAAATCGTAGCACAGCACACGCCTACGGGAATGGAATAATAAATAAACCAAGCCCATTTGAGAAATGAAATTCTGCCGTAAAGAAGAAAAAGGGGGATAGCCTTCCGCGGAGAAAGAAAGCTGAAAAGCGCCTTTAATCCATAGGTGCCCTCGCAGGAATGGGAATAGTAGATGTATTGCTCTCCTGCGCGTATTCCGCTTGATAAGGTGAGAAAAACGGGCACAAGGAGAAGGAGCAGTATAACGAGAGCTATTCGTAAAAGGGCATCTGTATCAGGTTGTGCGGAAAGCTCCTGCCCGCCAAGGGGAAGAAGCCGCCTTATCCCGAAAATTATCAGAAATACGGGTGCTTTTCGCAGAAAAAGGCTAAGAAGGGAAACAAGAAAATATCGGTGCGCACGGTTAAGTAAACGGCATCTTGAACGAAGCTTTATAATACCATTCAAAAAAATCACCTCAGCAATATATACTTAATAATATATATTGTGGGTGATTTTTCTTTTTTTATTTATTTATGATGAAAAAACGCAGTCCTCATAAAACCATATAAGCAAGGTTTTCGGAAGATTACTTTTTTAAATCCTTTATTGAGTCTAATATGAAATAGGGAATACGAAGATTTTCGGTGCCTGTGCCGATTTTTATATGAGGCTTCATATCCGCGTGAAAATCCGAGCCGCCCGACAAACGGAGCGATAATTCAATTGCAAGGTTGCGATAGTCCTCAATGTGCTGAGAAGTGTATTCCGTGTAATAGCCCTCAATGCCGTCAAGACCTGCTTCCTTAAGGCTTATAAGGAGGTTTTTGAGCTGAGGCACAGAGTATTTTGTCTGGTGCAGATGAGCAAGGAAGGCTAGACCGCCTGCATCCTTTATGGCTTTTACCGCCTGAGCGGCAGTAAGCTCATTCTTTCTCACGTAGGCAGGCTTACCGAAGCCTATATACTTGTCAAAAGCCTCGGGTATGCTTTGGCAATAGCCTTTTTCAGTTAAAATGGCGGCAATATGGGATCTGCCTACAAATTCATTACCCGAAAGGCGCTGACATTCCTCGGCAGTAATGTCCATATCCATAGCCTGAAGCTTTTGGCAGATAAGTGACACACGGTTTTTTCTGTGCTCACGGAGCTGCCTTGTAAGTGCGAGAAGCTCAGGACTTTCAGGATCAATGAAAAGACCAATAATATGGGTTTCTGTTTCATCCGAAGCGGAAAACTCAATGCCGGGAATAAGCTCAAGACCGATTTTTTCTGCACATTCCCGTGCCTGAGCAATACCGTCAACGGTGTCGTGGTCGGTAAGCGCTATAGCAGAAAGCCCCGAAGCCTTGGCGTGAAGCACCAGCTCACGGGGAGTGAGGGTGCCATCCGAGCAGGTGGAGTGAGTGTGAAGGTCAATGGTGCGGTTGTCAAGGATGATTTTTTCAACCTCCTTGAGAGAGGGAACAGTATAAGCACCCTTTTCCCGAAGAAGCCGCCTTCCCTGATGTCCGTATTCCACAAGAACACAGTCCACACCAAGAGCATTTGCCGTTTCAAGGTCGTGGAGGGTGTCGCCCACAAAAAGCACCTGTCGGGGATCAGGCTTTAATTCCTCAAAAAGCTTAAGCGCCCTTTGTGTTTTGCTTTCTGCAAGATTGTTGTCAGCACCTAAAACAGCCTCGAAGCAGTCTGAAATGCGGTATTTATCAAGAAGCTCATGAACCTCATCAATATTGTTTGCAGTGATTATGTACTGGTGTATGCCCTTGTCACAAAGGGAGTGAAGAAGGTCGTAAGCTCCCTCTGCAAGCTGTGTTTCATCAAGATGTCGGGCATAGTCTGAATGATAGGCACGGGAAATTTCATCAAAATCCACCTCATCGGGAGGAAGAATGTGATAGTAAAAACCGATAATGGGAGTTTCTACATAGGTGTAATAATCCTCAAGTGTAATATGACTGCGCCCCTTTCGGGTAAGAAGGTCATTTACACAAGCAAGGGCATTTCCCACATCATCAATTATTGTTCCGTTAAAATCCCAGAAAATATGAGTGTAAGACATCTGTTTACGGGTGCTCCTTTCAAAAAGTGGTTTCAATAAATATAATTCCCGCTGTGGGGACACTGATTTCTTCAAGGTGTGAGGATATTTTACCTTCCGAAATAATATTACCCATACAGTCTGCCACTTTATAGGATTTATCCGCGGCATTCCTGATAACGAGGGATTTGTGCATTGAAGCATTGACAACAGCCGCTTTATGAGAGTCGATTTCGGCAAGGGGATTTGTGAAGGAAACCGTAACCGCCTTATCTCCGAGAGTTGAGGTGGCTGTACTGTAGTTCGCTTCGGGATTTTTTGCGGTCAGCTTACCGTCAAGAAGAACCTCTCTCCATTCCTTCCAGAAGGAAATATAAAATTTCAGCATTTTAAGGTGCTCCCGGGGGAGCTTGTCAACACGAACTGAAATCTGGGGTACGCCAAAAAGAACGGCAGCAAGCTGCAGGGCAGCATTTTCGGGAGTGTCAAGGGTGTTCCACATAAGCATATCCGAATGAACGGCGGTTTTGCCTGAGGTCATACGAAGATTAATAATTCCCAGACGGTTTCTGAGGGTATCGCAGGGACAATCGCCTACACGGAGCATATTTCCGTACTTGCGGATTGAAGGTCCTACGTATGAATGGCGGAATTCAATCATAATTTCCGGATTGATTGCCGTAAGCGAAGCCTTTACCTGAGACATAAGGGCGTGAATTGCATCCTCGAGAGATTGAAAATCCCGCCTTTCATCATATTCAAGAGCCTTGCCCTTGAGTATAAATGAGTCTATAAAATCAAGCTTGAGTCCGTCAAGCTTCCACTCTCTTACGGCTTTTTCGTAAATGCCCGCAAGATATTCGCGTACCTTTTTGTAGCGGGGGTCCAGACCGAAGAAGGTTTTGTCATCTCCCGAGTCATAAAGAAACATTCCTTCAAATTCCTTGAAATTTTCGGCATATATGCCCATAAAGGGTACGGAATACCAAAGGATAACCTTCATACCGATATTGTGTATCTCTTCCACAAGCTCAGCCATATCACCCATCTTTCCGTGGGCAATCTGCCAGTCACCGCAGTAGGCGTAGCCTCTGTTGTTGTCATCGGTCTGCCATCCGTCATCAATAATAACCGTTTCAAGACCGATTTCCTTTGATGCCTTACATTCCTTGAGAATTTCATCCTTGTCGAGCATCTGATGAAAGCTGTACCACAGGGAATCCATCGGCATTTTTGCACTTTCGGGCACATAAGCGGCTTTGTAGGAGCAATCCTTTTCCCACCATTCAGCGGTATCGTAAATGCTGTCATAAAAAGGAATATTACGCATATCAAGTCTTACCGTTGCCCTGTAATGGTCCGTAGGCGAGGTGGGGATTGTGAAGAACTCTATTTCACAGTCAAGAGTAGCATCCTCTTCACAGATGCCTGTTTTGATGCTTATGGGTGTATCTACATCGGAAACTGCGATACAGAGCTTGTTTTTTCCCTGGTTGGAGATAATTGACTGAACGGGCATCCAGGAGGCAAGGCGTGACTTCAAGGTCTGCTTGCTCCAGTCAACGGCAAGGGTGTGGATGCTTTGCAGGGAAGGGTTCCAGGTTGAATGGCAGTCCACTGCGCTGAAGCTCCATTTAAGAAAAAACGGCAGGGGAATTTCAGGGGAGTTAAGGCTTATATCAACGGTAAGATAAAGAATATCACCGATTTTGTTTTCTGTAAGCTTAATTGAGGCGTTTTTGTTACCTCCCGATGTTGTAAAGTTCATATTTGACTCTCCTTTATCTTGCAGAGTTAGTGCTTGAGGGATTAATATAAATTGTAATTGAGGAGTCAGAAAATTCCGTTTATGGCGCTTAATAATAGTTATAGCAGCTTTTGTTACATTATATCATAGCGCAGAGAAATAAACAATAATCAGAGAAAAGATAAAACCGCAAAGCCTTGGGAAATAGCTACCGGTCGACAGCTGACAGCGGTTAGCAAGTAGCAAATAGCAAGTAGCAAATAGCAACCTCGGCAAATGGGGTATGTTACATAACGATTATCTTATAAAAACAAGAAAGTAGTTTTTGCAACCCTGCTTTCTGAAGGTAAACTGTGGCAGTATCTTGCTGATATTGACACTCAGACTCAGCAGATGTTTGACACTCTTGCGGAGCAGATGAAAACTGCAGAAGGTGTAACCGAGCAATTAAAAGAAGAAAATCAACTTAAATGGGTATGCTGTATGCAGAATATTGAAGCACGAGTACGAGAGACAATTTGTAGTTGTCACGATATATGAAAGAATTGATACTGATCTCAAAATGTTTTAAATTTTTCTTTTATAAACCTTGACAAATTAACCCATACTATTATACAATTAAAGAGATAATTTAAACTTTGGAACCAGCTGTCTGCAGAGGATGTTGGTTCCTTTTTATTTTTTTATGGCAAAAAAGGTATTACTATAACCAAAATTTGACTGAAAAGGGGAGTATTAAATGGAAATTCAACTTCAGGAGCTTATTGATCAGATAAAAAAAGATGGTGTTGAAACAGCTGAAGCTCAAGCTGCCGCAATACTTGAAACAGCCAAAGCAGAGGCCGAAAAAATCATTGCCGATGCAAAAACACAGGCAGATAAAATTATGTCTGATGCAAAAAATGAAAATGAGCGAGCAGTAAAATCAGGTGAAGATGCAATCCGACAGGCAGGTCGCAATCTTCTTATATCCTTCAGGGAAAGTGTTACGAAAGAGCTTAAAGCTATTATAGGAGAAAATGTTTCATCGGTTTATTCTTCAGATGCACTGTCACAGCTTATTGTCAAAGCTGTTGAAGGCTGGGCATCAAAACCTGATGCAGATGATCTTTCTGTTATTCTAAGCAGTGATGACCTTGCAAAGCTCGAAGACTCTCTTCTTGCTGAGCTTAAAGCAAAAATTCTCACCGGAGTTACACTTAAAGCCAATGATAATTTTGACGGCGGATTCCGAATTGCAGTAAACGGTGACGGAGCGTATTATGATTATTCAAAAGATGCTGTTACCGATATGTTGTCTAACTATCTTAGTCCTAAGATTATTGCGTTATTGAAAGAGGCTGAATAATTATGGCGGAG
>JAZSCI010000292.1:0-7841 GCA_045602865.1 Acutalibacteraceae bacterium | reverse complement strand
CCTTGATCCTATGACCTCAAACCTTCTTGTTGCGGATGTAAGCAGAACTGACAAAACTATTTGTCTTGCGGTTTCTCCGGCATTGAAAAGCTATGGTGTGCCGGGGCGCCCTCGGCTTTTTGAGGTCAGGCAAAAGCTTCGCGAGGTGAACGCGTACAGAAAAATGAATTCACCGGGTAATATTCTTACAGGCTCGTCAACAGATGATAATGAGTTAAGGAGAAATCCTTCCTTAGCCGTGGATTTTGTTATAGCACCACCACAGATGGCACTATATATGAAATATAGTACGGAAATATACGGAGTGTATCTTAAATATATTGCTCCCGAGGATATACATGTTTATTCTGTAGATGAGGTTTTTATTGATGCTACACATTATCTGAAAAGATATAAATCCACGCCCGAGGAGCTTGCACGAATGATGATTCTGGATGTGTTGAAAACTACCGGGATAACCGCTACTGCAGGGATTGGCACAAATCTGTATCTGTGCAAGGTGGCTATGGATATTGTTGCAAAGAAAATACCTGCAGATGAAAATGGGGTAAGAATAGCTTATCTTGATGAAAAAAGCTACAGAGAGAAGCTTTGGGATCACAGACCTCTTACGGATTTCTGGCGGGTAGGTAAGGGATATGCCAAAAAGCTTGAGCAACACGGAATGTTTACAATGGGTGATGTGGCAAGGTGCTCTTTAGGAGCTGAATATTCCGTGCATAACGAGGATTTATTGTATAAGCTTTTCGGTGTTAATGCAGAGCTTCTGATTGACCATGCCTGGGGCTGGGAGCCCTGTACTATTGCTGATATCAAGTCTTATAAACCGATGTCCAACAGTATAAGCTCGGGACAGGTTTTACAGATGCCGTATCCCTTTGATAAAGCAAGGATTGTTGTTCGGGAAATGACAGATTCCCTTGTTATGGAGCTTGTCAGTAAAAAGCTTATAACCAATCAGCTTGTTCTGACCATCGGCTATGACATAGATAATCTGAAAAGCGATTCCGTAGGCTTTGAGTATAAGGGTGAGGTAACTGTCGACCATTATGGAAGAAAAATTCCGAAGCACGGCCACGGAACAGAAAACATCGAGTATACATCCTCTTCAAAAATTATAATTGATGCTATGCTGCGGCTTTTTGACAGAATAACAAATCCTCGGTTGTTAGTTCGCAGAATTACAGTTTGTGCAAATAATGTTATATTTGAGAAGGAGGCCCCTGTCCGGGAGGCAGTACAGCTTGATTTATTTACCGATTATAGCACACTCATAAAGCAAGAAGCAGAAAAGGAGGCTTTTCTGAAAAAAGAAAAAAGTATACAACAGGCTATGCTTTCAATCCGTGAAAGGTTCGGCAAGAACGCGGTTTTAAAGGGCACAAGCCTTAAGGAGGGGGCAACAGCAAAGGAAAGAAATGCCCAGATAGGAGGGCATAGAGCTTGAGTGATAAGTATGATGATATAATTGATCGACCTCACTATGTTTCACGAAAGAGAACAAGGATGTCTAATTATGAGAGAGCGGCGCAGTTTTCCTCTTTTGCGGCACTTACAGGGTACGAGGATGCGGTGGCGGAGGAAGGCAGATTAACGGATAAAAGGCTTGAACCAGATGAAGAAAGAAAAGCAAAATTAAATGATGGTATAAGGATGATTTGTCAGGGGATTAATTCTTTGCCGTGTGTCAGGCTCAGTGTGTTTGTAGCGGATGAGAAAAAAGCGGGAGGCAGATATGTTTCCGTGAAATGCAAAGTCCGTAAAATCGATTTAGTGAACAGAGTACTGATTGATTGCGAGGGAAGAGAAGTCCCTCTGGATGAAATATATGATATAAGCTTTGAAGAAGAGTCAGATAATTAATATTTAAATAAAGCGAATGTGAAAACTTAATTGTTTTTACATTCGCTTTGTTGTTTTTTTCTTTATGAACACAATAAATTTTCTTTTTATATTGACAAAATCTTACTACAAGTGTAAGATAAAATCATACTACAACTGTAGGAAGTCAGAAGGAGGTATTTATGTGAAATTATCTGAAGCTGAATGGTCTGTAATGGAGGTTCTTTGGCAAGGAGGGAGCTTTGCCCTTAAAAGCATCGCTTCTGCACTTAACGAACTTAACGGGTGGAGCAAAAACACAGTTTTTACATATCTTAACCGAATGGAGTCGAAAGGGCTTGTTTCTATCGACCGTAGCAGTCGCACTCCTTATTCTGCTGCTGTAAGTCGTGAAAAATGTGCCAAAAATGAAAGGGATGAGCTTTTAAGCAAGGTGTACTCCGGCGCTGCATCAGATTTGATTGCCGCTTTTCTTAAGGAATCACCAATATCAAAACAAGAGGTTGAAAGGTTAAGAAAAATACTTGATGAAATGGAGGTGTAACCATGGTAAATATATGGGAATTCATTCTTCAAACCATTTCTGTGAGTCTTGTGGCAAGTCTTCTGCTTGTTACAAAAAGTATTTTCAAGGATAAGCTTACACCGCGTTGGCAGTATTGGATATGGATTTTGCTTGTTCTTAGAATTTTCCTGCCTGTGAGAGCAGATAAATTAGTTGTTTTACCCTTTGGCGTTTACCTTGAAATGCTTAAAACCTATGTAGAAAGCAGACTTGGCTCGGCTTATACCCATCCGCTTACAGCAACCGAGCCCGAAAGTGTTATACCTTATATCACTTCTGCACCCAAAAGCATTACTGATTTTTTGTTTATAATATACATTATCGGTATTGTTGCTTGCTTGTGTTTTTACCTGTTTTCTTACATAAAGCTTCGTTTGATTTTAAAAAAGGGGCATGAGGTTTCTTTGGAAAACAAAGGGGCATTACAGCGATCTCTTTCAGAAAGCAAGTTGGGAAACATTAAAGTGATTTCCGTTGAGGGAATTAACAGTGCTTTTATCTGTGGGGTTTTATCTCCTGTTCTGGTTCTGCCTTTTGGAAGAGAAACCGATGAAAAGGTTCTGTTGCACGAAATTATGCATCTTAAACATCTCGATTCTCTCCAGAATATATTTTGGTGTGTTCTCCGTTGCTTGCATTGGTGCAATCCGTTTATGCATTATGTATTTAATATTATCGGAAACGAAATGGAAATGCTTTGCGACCAAAGAGTTCTTGAGAATTTGGAGGGTGAGGAGAGAAGAGAATATGGGGTTCTTCTTCTCAATGAGGTTAATAAAAAGTATGCGCGTATGCCGGGTACGACCTCCGTTTCGAACGGTGGCAAAAACATTTCAAAAAGAATTGAAGCTATTGTCAGATTCAAGAAGTACCCTAAAGGTATGGCTCTTGTAAGCGTATGTATTGCAGTTATATTATCTTTGCCTTGCCTTTTTGTAAGCGCAGGCTTCTCTGCGGATAACGATATATATTTCCCGGATACGGAATACAAATATCAGAAAGCCCTTGTTTATTCAAGGATAAATCGTTGTACCACCGTTGCAGGAGCCATTGACACCTATGCAAAAGCACTGATGGATAATAGTGGCATAATGCTTCTTACGGTATCGCCCACAGAGAAGCACGAAGAAATAATCAAAGACCTTCACGATTTTTATAAAACCGAGGAAGAAATAAATATAATTATTCCTTCAGGCGGTCGACCGTTCACCGTGTTCAATCTTATAAAAGCCAATGAGGAAAAATATTCTGCGGTTCTTGTTTTCAGTACTGTAGAGGAAGATGAAAATGAAGGTGCCGAGGATGAGTACCATGTTTACGGTGATACACTGTTTGTTCCGATTGAAGTGTTCAAGGAAAATAACAGTTGGGTAGTACGGGAAACGGGAAAACGAAAAAAATCAAAGAATCATCTTGAGGATTCTGTTCTGATGCAGGTTCATAGTCTGAAAAACGATGTGCCAATACTTTTTGAAACCGTTCAGCAGGGTGAAAAAGGTAGTCTCACTGTTAAAACTACAACTGTTTATCAAACAGATTACGGTGTTGTAGCTTCAGAAAATATGTCCTTCTTTACAGATAGTATAGGTTATGACAACAAGGTGCATCTCAATGCGGATTTCAGCGGTTGCTTTATTGAAACAAGCTACATATATAACTATGAAGGCAAAGATTACAAAAAGGTTGAGCATGTGGCTATGGAATATACAGAAGACCTTGATACTGAGTTCACCACTGAAAAACACTATCTTGTAAAAGATTATGGCAGTAGTTCTACTGATGGTACCGGTAAAAGAGCTTACACTGTAAATGATAGGGAGGAATGGGACAGAACTGTAATTGACAGTGATATGAACAGTAATCTTGATTATAAAAAGCTTATGGAAGGTTACAAATCAACTCGCAAGCTGGCGATTTATGTTGATGGTAAGCTTGCAGATGTTTTTACGGCGGAGGTGAATATAAATGGAGATTAAAACATTGTCTTCTTCTATAAAGAAAATTGCTGTAAGCTATATACTTATATACCTACATATAAATCTTTCAGTAATCGATATACTTCCCGATTGGCTTGGCTATTTTATGATTGTTTCAGTCTTGCCTGTCCTTTCCGAGAAAGAGCAATCAGCGGGGCTGCTCAAGCCATTCGGAATTGCAATAGGCGTATGGGAAATAATAAGCGGCGTACTGAAAATCGCTGATGCCCAATGGAATATAACATTGATAAACTTTATGTTCAGTATTATCACAATTTATTTTCATTTTCAGCTTATTACAAACATTGCTGCTCTTGATGTGGAACAGTCAAAAAGAAAAAGATTGCTTGCTTTGAGAACTGCAACTGTTTTATTGCATACGGTACTGACATTGTCTGTTTTTATACCCACCGGTATTGATAATGAAATTTATTCTTATAGTCTTATGTTTATTGCAGTTGTTCAGGTTGCTTTTTGCTTCTGGATAGCAGGTGAGCTTTTCGGACTTTCAAAAACTATGGGATACAAAGAAAACAAATTGGATGAATCTCCTGAATCACTTGGAGAATCAGGTGAACCGGAAAACGGCACGGAATAACTGTTATACGACACAAAAATATACTTCACAAAAAGGTCTTGCAGATAAGTAAACTGCAAGACCTTTTTTGTTTGGAGTGGTTTTATAAAACCAGTCCCTTTACTATACCTGCAAGTGCGCACAGACAAATTATAATTACCGGATGCACTTTTTTGAATGCAAGGATAGCGGAAACCACAGAAATTACTGCGGCGATATATATGTCGGGAGAAGAGAAGATTTCGGTTGAAAAGCCTTTTGGAATAAATACGGTTGTTGCTACGGATAATACCGCCGCACTTATGAGTCCGACAACGCAGGGGCGAAGACCTGTCATAACACCTTCAACGATTTTACTGTTCTTGAACTTCTTATAGAAGCCGGCAATAACAAGAATTACAATGAAGGAGGGGAGTACAACACCCAAGGTTGCACAGGCAGCGCCCGGGATACCGCCCATTTGTGAGCCTATATATGTGGAAATATTGATTGCAAAAGGGCCGGGGGTACTTTCGCTGACAGCTATGAAATCAACAATGGATTGTTCATCAAGCCATTGTTTTTCAAGCACCTGCTGCTGGATGAGGGGCAGCATAGCGTAGCCTCCGCCAAAGGTTAATGCACCGATTTTGAAGAATGTAAGGAAAAGCTCAAGAAAAATCATTGTGCGCACCTCCTTTTAGCAATCAGAGAGGTAACTAAACCAAATACTCCGCAGGCAATAATAATGTAGAGAACATTCAGATCAAGAATTGCCGAAAGCACAAAGGATAATGCCATAACAATGTATGCAAGAGCGTTTTTCTTTGTCTGCTTGTACATAGAATAAAGAGCCTTGAGGATAAGGGCGAGAACACCTGCTCTGATTCCCCAGAAAGCATTTTGTACATAAGGATTGTCCTTGAAAATATCAAGAATTCCTGATATGAGAAGGATTATACCGAAGGAGGGGAGTGTAACGCCAAGTGTTGAACAAAAAGCTCCCCAGAAGCCTGCGGTTTTGTAGCCTACAAATGTTGCAGAGTTAATTGCAATAGGACCAGGAGTGCTTTCAGCAATTGCAATGATGTCCAGAATGTCCTCATCGGTAATCCATTTCCTTTTCTCGGATACCTCTTTTTGTATGATTGGAATCATTGCGTAACCGCCACCAAAGGTGAATAAACCGATTTTAAAAAATACGGTAAATAATTCCAATGCTCTTTTTATTGAATCCTTCAATTGTCTTTACATCTCCATTTCTCTGTAAGTATTCTAATAAACAGACCACCCTGAACAGAACGGTGTCGGAAGGATACTATCTTCGCGCTTTTAGTATCGTACCAGTCGGTCAGAGGTGCTCTTGATTCGCTTTCGTTGTATGCATCCCAAAGAGGTGCAATAAAATCAATAAAGGTTTCCTTGTCCGAGGACATTGATGCTACCCATACGAGCCAATCGGATTTTGTGTAATCTGCACGGCTGTCCAGAGGAAGTCCGTATTTGTTGAAATGCTTTTTATTGTTTTCTAATTCATTGTCCATAAACTCCTGAGAAAACAAGCCTGTCTGCCATACTCTGTCCCATACCATATTGTATTTCATAGAAAAGGTGTCAGGCATATCAAAAGCCAATCGGGTAGAGCCATCGGTGTTGAGGGCAGTATTCATCCATTGTTCTGACATTTTCTTTGCCTGAGAAATATAGTATGCGGCTTTTTCGTTGTTTCCAAGCATATCCTGGATTATACCCATACCCCGAAGTCCCATAATTGCTTTCAATGCAAGGTTGCAGTTGTGCGCAAGATGACCTGCAAAGTCATCGGTACAAAGCTGATTTCCGGGATCTGCTCCGTATTCAATAAGATATTTACACCATTTTTCCAGAGTGTCAAGATGCTTTTGTGCAAATTCGGGAGAGCCTGTTGCAATAGCAACATTGGTTTCCGTAACAAGCATATTTCCGCACTCTTCAACGGGCATCTGCCATTTAAGTTTGTTTTCACCGTAAACCTGTCCGTTAACAAGAGGATATTGTCCCACATCGTGGGGTGCAAAATCAAATGTCCATTCCTCTGTTGAGGCATATTTGTATACGGGGCGAAGCATTCCTTTTACAAGCTCAGGGTTGTAAAGAAGGAAAAGTGGTGTAGAAGGATATGATACATCCACAGTTGCGGCACAGCCGTTTGAGTGACATTCCTTGGATATGTACAGTATTTCACCGTTTTCATCGATTACAAGCTTGTGTGCGGCAATTACCTGCCTGTATGCAAGTGACAGTAATTCGGCGTATTTGTCACCGCCTACGGTAAGTGCATCCTCGTAAAGCTTGTTTGAAAACTCTTTACAGGTTGGTATAAGAGAGGCGTACTCAACGGCAGCTTCGCAGATTGCCTGATTTATGGTTTTGCCGGTGTTGTTCCAATAGGATTTCAGGTGCTTGCCGAAGTATTCTATACTGTAAATATCATCATAAGCGAAGAGGAAAAGCTTATCCTCATTTTCTTCAATTTCGCAGGAAAGAGATATCCAGTCCTTGCCCAGGAAGTTGGGAGATTTGGTGACTGCATTTGCGTCATTTACACAGAGATAAACATAACCCCAATCAATGCAGATGTCATCACCGCTCTTGTTGAGGGGCTTTTGCTCTGTGTTTCCCATACGCATACCTACAAGATTACTGTTAAGCTCAACTTCTTCTCTTATAATATCGCCTTCACCTGCTTTGAGCAGACAAAGCTCCTCGCTTACAGATACGTTTACCGTAACCTTGTGAGACTTGTTGTCCTTTGCGGTGTAGCTGAGAGAAAGGTACGAAACAGGTCTTGTAAGAAGCTGTAAGTCATCAGCAATTACAGGTGATGTAAAGGTTGCAGTAAGGGTTATTTTATCGTTTTCAA
>JAZSCI010000291.1:0-2931 GCA_045602865.1 Acutalibacteraceae bacterium | reverse complement strand
CATATAATGGTGCTCAAGGTCTGCAACGGATTTTTCATGCAGGGTGATTTTTCCGCCTGTTTTGCGGTCAAAATATGTTTCGTGAGGTCCTCTGCCGTATCACTTAACCATATCAAACTTGCGAAGAATCCCCATCTTTGTACCGAAGCGAAGAAGCTTGAACATCTTCGGTGTGCCTGTATGTGTAAGCTCTATGCTTCCATCAGGGCTAATAACAAAGACTGAGGTAACTCCCTTGAACAGCTTAACACTCCAACTAATGTTTATTACAAGCTGACCTTTTTCATTTTTGTCAACAGACCTTATACTGCCCTTTGCAGTATTTGTTGCCCAACGCCAATTGAAATAGGGATTTATGGGAATAAGGAAGGGCACAAAATTAAAGTTAGAAATATCATTATCGGTGAGTGCACGGAAATAGTTGGGGGCAACGGGCTCCTTAAGATATTCCTTGCCGTCATATTTAAGTGAAGTGATTTTGCCTTTAACAATCTGCATTTCGAAGCCTTCACCCTTAACGCAAACCGCTTTACCATTTTTATTAAATGATATCTCACCCAGAGCCTCGGCTTTTCCGGAGGCTGCTTCTTTAACTATAAACTGGTCAAAGCTCTGCTCATAGCCCGCCTCGCACCAGAGGTGACTGTATTTATTAATAAACGAAACTATAAGCGCACATTCTTTTTCCGGCAAAGCCGTCAGGTCATAAGGAATTTTAAAATCAACCTGTGAAAGAGGCTCACAGTTAACATCAACTGTTCCGCCCTGGATTTCAACTCCCTCTGCCTGTAAGCTCCACCTGAGCTCAAAATCAGAAAGGTCTGTAAAAAGCTTTTTATTTATTAAGGTGTAAAGCCCTGCATTGATATCCTTTTCTTTAACCTTAATTTCACTGTAAACCTTTTTTACCTCATAATATGAGGGGTGCGGCTTACGGTCGGCAGTAATAATTCCGTTTGCATTAAAGTATGTATTAGAGCCAGTCATTGCAGTTGTGTTTGGCAAATGAGTATATCTGCCCGGCTCGTAGGGTTCAAAATCCGTACCATAAAGCCATTGGTCACCTTCGGGTGTTTTTTTACGGATTGCCTGGTCAACAAAATCCCAGATATAACCGCCGTGCATATGGTCGTGGGCCTCGAAATCATCCATATATTCCTGGAAGTTACCAAGGCTGTTTTCCATAGAATGTGCATACTCACAAAGCAAAACCGGTCTGCAATAGTCCTCTTTCTTTATAGGCTTTGAGTCTGCCGCAAGAGCGTTTGCAATATTATCATAAAGGGTAATTTCAATAGGCTCCTTATTGCAAAGCTTTTTCATTGCGGCTTCAACGGGATACATTCTTGAAATAACATCACTTTTTGTGAAGTTAAAGTCACCCTCGTAATGGAACTGGCGTGTATTATCCAGCTTAAGAGCAGCCTTCTTCATTTCCGAAAAGTTACTGCCGTCACCTGCCTCGTTACCCAAAGACCACATAAACACACAAGCGTGGTTCCTGTCACGAAGCACCATTCTCTCCATACGGTCAACAACCGCATCCGTCCAGACGGGGTTATCGCCGGGAACACCCTTACGGCGAACACCGTGGGTTTCAAGGTCACATTCATCCATAACATAAAAGCCGTATTCATCACAAAGATCATAGAAATAAGGATCATCGGGGTAATGTGATGTACGTATGGAGTTGATGTTTGCATTTTTCATAAGATTAAGGTCCTGATGGTATCTTTCCTCAGGAACTGCCCAACCGTAATCAGGATCAAAATCGTGACGGTTAACACCGCGAAGCATCATCTGTTTACCGTTAAACAACAGCTTTTCACCGATAATTTCAACCTTCTTAAAACCGAAGCGAATTGATTTATAGGTAGTTTTGCCGTCGGCAGTTATTGTAAGAAGCAATTTGTAAAGATAAGGACTTTCGGCAGACCATTTCTTCGGGGCTTCAATAAGCTTTGTAAAAACAAGCTTTGATGAGCCGTCTGTTTCACCTTCGCCCATAAGAATTCTGTTATCCCCGTCAATAATTTCAGCTTTTACTGCGGCACTGCCTGCCCCATCATAATTATTGACCTGAATTTCAAGTGTAGTGTTACTGTTTATATACTCAGCATCCAGATCGGTTGTAATGTAAAAATCACGCAGGCATTTTTTTGGCTCGGCATAGATATATACCTCACGATAAAGACCGCAAAGGAGCCACATATCCTGGTTTTCGAGATATGCACCGTCAGAAAAACGATAGCATTTTACTGCGACCTTATTTTTCCCCCTATGCACAAATTTCGTAACATCAAATTCATGAGGAGTCATAGAGCCCTGTGAATAGCCGACATACTCACCGTTAACATAAACCTCAATTGCGGATTTTGCGGCACCGAAGTGCATAAAAATCTGTTGACCGTCAAAACACTCAGGCATTTCAAAATCGCGGATATATAATCCGATTTCCTGCATCTTGTGATCAATTGACGGAATTTTATTCTTTTTACGGCTTAAGGCACGGCAATATGTACTTGCATAATAATAGGGATAGCTGCCTGTTTCCTGCCCCATCTGCCAGACTGAAGGGACCTTTATTTCATCCCAGCGGGAAGCATCAAAATCCTCGGACATAAAGTCCTCGGGGCAATTATCAAGACCTCTTTGCCAGCGGAATTTCCACATACCGTTAAGAGTCATTTTGGACTCAGGCGCTTTTCTTCCGAGCGCATCTGCCTCGTCATTATAAGAAAATGCTATTGTATGTCCATCCTCTTTATTCCTTTTAATTACAGCGGGATTTTCCCAATCAAATTTATACCTTTCCATTTCTTACACCTCTTCGCTTTTGATTGTCAGATTATTGTTTATCAAAATGATTATATCACAAATTCCAAAATATAAAAATGTTTTTATTTTTCTTTAATAAGCACCATACTGTAA
>JAZSCI010000290.1:0-2527 GCA_045602865.1 Acutalibacteraceae bacterium | reverse complement strand
AGCTCGGTCAGGTATCACATCACGATTACTATACGAACTATTCAAACAATGTTAACGTTGGTACAGCTTCTGTAAAGCTTACCGCAATGAAGTACGGTAAGTACCAGAATCTTCTTACATGGCGCGGTAACGCAGCAGGTGAAATTGTTGTAACCTTTGAAATCAGACCTGACCTTCCCTCCGGTGTGACACTTACCAAGCAGGAAGATAAGGCTGTGTTCACTTGGAATGCAGCAAAGGCTCCCGGGGTTACTTACGTAATTTACTCTTCAGAGGACGGCAAAACATGGACAGAGGCAGCTGCTGTAACAGAGCTTACATATTCAATGGATATCAATGATACTGAAGGCAAGTTCTTCTGCATCGGTACCCGTAAGGTTGTTGCAGGTAAGGCTTATGAGTCTCTTCAGAGACTTGCAATCGATGCAATTTTTGTTACCGTATCTGAAAATAATGCCGGCAAGCCCTGTCTCAGCTGGCTCGGAGTAAGCGGTGCAACGCAGTATTCCGTATACCGTGCAGCAAGCATCAACGGCAGATATGAGCGAGTATTCAACACCACAGGCACTTCCTATACTCATGTTTCTGCTGTTGCAGACAGAACCTATTACTATTACGTAAAGGCAGTTATGGGTGACGGATCTGAAATTATAAGTGAAACTGTTTCAGCAACGACCTGCACCGAGCATAGCTATGAATGGGTGGTTACAAAGCCTGCCCAGGTCGGTGTTGCAGGTGAAGAATGTAATATGTGTCAGAAGTGTAAGGACGTCAAGGAAAGCAAGGAAATTCCTGCCCTTGAGCCCGAGTACACTGTAGGTGACGCAGATTTCAACAATAAGGTTGATGCAACAGATGCAAGACTTGCTCTTCGAGCAGCAGTTGGTCTTGATAAGCTTACCGAAGAATTAAAGAAGGCAGCTGACGTTGATAAGGACGGAGACGTTGATGCAACAGATGCACGTCTTATCCTTCGTGCAGCAGTAGGTCTTGAAAAACTCAGTTAAACCCGAATAAATATAATGACCGTCGGTTTTCCGGCGGTCGTTGTTTTTATCGGTAAAATATCTGACTGATATCCGGATAATTAATTTGTCCTTCGGTATAATAAATGAAAAATCCGCAATCATTGTGACTGCGGACTTTTTTGTATTAATTTAATTTCGTGTAGTATGTTTAACCGCCTGCAGCGGGGGAGAGAAGCCAGACTTCGCCGTTTTCGGGAAGCTTTTTCCCCTTTCTCATACATCTTTCACCGTCAACATAGACAATGGCATCCTTGAATTTAAGCTCCTTATGAGGCTCAAGTGCGGCATTTCTCTGTTTTTTGTATTCTGAGGTATCTTCTGCCTGTTTTTTAAGGTCCTCATAGTATCTTTTTTCCATAATATCGGAGATTTCCTCAAAAATGCCGTTTACTGTTTTTGCATTTGTTTTGTGCTCTGAAAGTCCTGTTGTGGAACGAAGCACTCCGAAAATTTTAACCTTTACCATAAGGATAAACCTCCTTTATACACTCAGGGATACGTACACCGATTTTCTTGAGAGTTTTCATTGTAGGTGCGCCGTCTTTCCAGCCGCGCATTGCGTAATAAACATTTTTCATTTTGTGGAGAGGAACCTTTGTGCGCTTGTCACCGGGAACCTGCTCCTTGTCCGTAAGACGCTTGGGGAGAGTATCCGTATCTTCTCCGACGGGAAGTCCGAGTATAATGTTTGCAAGACGTTCGGTATTATAACCTAAATTGCCGAATGCAATGAAGTCGCCTACGGTGAACTTTGTGCCGGCTGCTGCATTCATAACTCTGGGATACTGAACAAGGGGAATGTTTACCTTGAGTATTCTAGGATTCTTTGAAACAAGGTAAATTACGGGAGTTGAATATTTGAATACGGTCTGGACAAATCTTGTCATAAGTGATGTAGGCTTTCCTACAAGGAAGTGGGGGAGAATTGCATAGGAAGTGAACACGCAGAAGCCTGCTGCAGATGCTGCCTCCATAACATTTTGGAAGGTAACTGCAAGACCTGCTTTACCTTTAGGGGTATAAGCATCAATATTAAGTCCTAAGCCCTCAAGAACAACAAGGTAACCTGCATTAAGGTGACATCCGCCGCGGTTTGACGTAGCGTAACCGAGACCGTGTCCTACGGCACCTCTGGGCTCGTAAGCTGCAAGCTCCATGCCCTTTGCGTGGATTGCAAATTCCTTACCGCCGAATTTTTCGCTCATACGTCTTGTGCCCTCGGCAAGCTCAGCGCCTATGCCTCTTCTGTATGCAATATCGCGGAAAACTTCGCTTAAATTATCGGTTTCTCCGAAGTGAAGTCCCGAATCCCATAAGCCCTTTTCCTGCAATTCCATTGCGAAAGCAACGGAGCCTGCTGCGGAAATGGTATCAATACCAAGCTCGTCAAGCTCGTAATTCCACTTTATGATTTTTTCGATATCGTCATTAAGAAGGTTAGGACCTAAAAGACCTAAGGTTTCAAGCTCGGGTCCTTTTATGTTTTTGCCTTCGTAACG
>JAZSCI010000289.1:0-2884 GCA_045602865.1 Acutalibacteraceae bacterium | reverse complement strand
GGCAGAGCCTTTGAGCAGGTAAGAAATACTATCGGTTATCCTGCTCTTAATGTTAAACTAGGCGCTACACACGCAGGTATTTCTGTTGGTGAGGATGGTGCAAGTCATCAGTGCTGTGAGGATATTGCACTTATGAGATCTATTCCCGGTATGGTTATTCTTAACCCTGCCGATGATATTGAAGCAAGAGCCGCTGTGCTTGCCGCTGCAGAGCACGATGGTCCTGTTTATATGCGATTCGGCAGACTTGCCGTTCCGAGAATTTTTGATGAGGATTATAAATTTGAAATCGGTAAGGCGGTTACTCTCAAGGAAGGTACCGATGTAACTGTAATTGCAACAGGTCTTATGGTAAATGAAGCACTGGAGGCTGCAAAGCTTCTTGAAGCTGAAGGAATTTCCGTTGAGGTAATCAATATGCATACAATCAAGCCCCTTGATAAGGCTGCGGTTGTTGCTGCTGCAAAGAAAACAGGGTGCATTGTAACTGCAGAGGAGCACAACATCATCGGTGGCTTAGGTGATGCCGTTTGTGATGCCGTTTGCGAGGAATATCCTGTTCCTGTTGTAAAGGTTGGTGTTGAGGATACCTTTGGTAAATCAGGTCCCGCAGTTGAGCTTCTTCATATTTTCGGTCTTGATGCCGCAAATATTGTTGAAAAAGCTAAGATTGCTATTTCAAAAAAGAAGTAAATCGAAATATTTACAAAAATATATATCAAATTCGTTGATTTTTATTGAAAACACCAATGAACTGTGTTATAATGTCAAAGATATATAATCATTAGGATAGGTAGGAGATATTATGGCTAATTGTCCCAAGTGTGGTTACAAGCTTCGTATTTTTGATATCAAAGCTGAGTGCCCTAAATGCGGTGTCAACCTTATGTACTATAACCATCAGGAAAGACTTACAGAGGATGCCGATAAGGCTGAAGAGGAGCACATCAAATTACAACCGAAGATCGACAGAATCAAATTTTCTTTTGCAGGAACAAAGCTTGCTATTGTCAGATTAATTTCACTGTTTATTCCTATCGGTATGCTTTTCTTACCGTTGGCACATATTTCTGTTCAGCTTCCTTACAAGAATATTGATACTGATATTTCAATACTCAATCTTGCTATGGATGTTGTAGCAAATATGAAATTTGATGTTTTGTTTGCTATGATAAGCGAATCAGCATTGACCAGAGTTGCGTTTATCTTTTATCTGGTTTCTATTCTCGGAGTATTCCTTGCAGCTGTTATTGCTATTCTTAACATTCCATTCGATTCAGTTTCTGCTTCGCCCAAGGGCTTTAAGAGAAATATTGCTCTTTCATCCTGTGGTATAGGCTTTATGCTTCTTAGCATCGTTTCTTTCTTTATTTTCAATAGTCAGCTTTCAAGCAATTTCGGTGCTATATATAGCGGAAATATCGGCATTGGTGCTTTCCTTGCAGTTATCGGTTTTGTTATAATTATTGGAATCAATATCGCTATCAAGAAACAGAATGTTCCCGTTAAGTATAAGGATCTTTCTGAGTATATTGAGCGTATTGAGAAAAGAAAGGCGGAAACTGCTGAGCTTGAGGCTCGTGTAAGAGCTATGCAGGCAGAGGCAAAGGCAGTTGCTAAATCCGAATAAATTTATTTGACTTTAAAAAGGTTCAGTCTTGTTTAAGACTGAACCTTTTTGTGTCTGATATTATTAAAGATATTATAAAACAGCCAAAACAACAAATTTTTAAGTCCCGTTTTTGGGGATGAAAATAATACAGAACGGACAAACCGAGTCAAAACAAGGCTTCTGACTTTTATTTTTTTGTTAGCCGAAGGCGCAAAAGGGACAAAGCGTGGCGAGGTTTGTTCGTAGCATAAAAATTAAAAGTCTTAATAAATTATGTTTCTTTCGTTGTTTAAAAGGGTTCCTGGCAGTTTAGTACTGCAGGAACCCCCTTGTGGTTTGTTTTTCTTTATATTGTTTTAAGATTTCTGTGTTTTCGAATCACACGAAAACCCGCAATGCCGATGCTCGGTAATAGTAACCTGCAAATAAGCAGGTGGGCATCTGTCGCTAATGGCATGATCCCTTCGTCCGTATAAAAACGGGAGGTCTTCAATTCGAGAAGCGAACTCCGATTCCCGATAAAAAGTCATAGGGTTAGTATTAGCCGAGCTGTCGAACACCGCAGGCGTAATTTAGTATGTGCCTTTTTCTTACTCGAATTCGAAGTATTCGCTGAGTCTTTCCTCGAAGATTTTGCCAACGGTCATAAACAATTCTTCATCCTCGATAGGCTCAAGGTATATTTCTCCATCAGCATCCTCGTTTACCTGAAGGATAATAAGCTCTCCATCATCATCAAGAATTTCTTGAGCATCATCGTAAATAGGTAAGAGTGCAATAAATCTACCATCATCTGTCTCGATGCGATCAAGCTCTTCGAATGTATGTGCAGTACCATCCTCATCAACTACGGAAACAATGTCGGGACCATACTCTTCATTGAATACAGGCTTATCGTTGTTGAAATCCATATATAAGCTTCCTTTCTTTATTTTGATTTTTTATATAATACTCATTTTTAAATAGAGGTATTATTCGCTAATTTTAATTTCCCAGGCGAATTCTTTGCTATCACCTGGCTCTAAAGACATAATTTCTCTTTTTAGAGACAAATCAGGCTTTTTGTTATAGTCATCATTTATTCCCCACCAAGGCTCGATGCAAACATAGGGAGCGCCGGGCTTTGCCCAGATACCAAGAACAGGGGAGTCAAAATGGAATTCCACTTGTCTTTTATGGTTGTTGCTTTTGAGTGTAACGACTTTTGATTTGTAATTGCTTAATATTAAAGCATCCTCATCAAAAATATTCTCTGTAATAGTTATTTTTTTG
>JAZSCI010000288.1:0-3007 GCA_045602865.1 Acutalibacteraceae bacterium | reverse complement strand
CCGACGATTTTGTCAACCTTGGGAACAGTCTGTGTACCGTAAGCAAGTGCCGCAACTGCCTGGGCACCACCGATTTTAAATATTCTGTCAACGCCTGCAATATATGCTGCTGCAAGGATTACAGGCTTTACAACACCTGCCTTTGCAGGGGTTACCATAACGATTTCCTTGCATCCTGCAAGCTTTGCAGGAACACAGTTCATTAGCACAGATGAGGGGTATGAGGCTGTGCCGCCCGGTACATAAAGACCAACCTTTTCAATAGGCATAACCTTCTGTCCCATAATTACTCCGTTTTCTTCATTGATAACGAAGCTGTTGCGGACCTGCTTTGAATGGAATTTGGTTATATTTTCCTTTGCCTGTTTAAGTATGGACAAAAGCTCATCATCAACCTGAGTCAAGGCAGACTCTATTTCCTCTGCGGTAACCTCAATAATATCATCCACCGCACCATCAAAGCGCTTGGAATAATCCACAAGAGCCTTATCTCCGTTTTCACGGACATTCTTTATAATATCGGCAACAATGCCCTCCACATCAACAGTCTGTTCCTCTCTGTAGAGAATATCTTCTGTTGTAATTTCGTTTCTTTTGTATATCTTAATCACTTTTTTGCCTCCGCAATATTATTAACAAGCTTATCTATAAGCTCCGATTTGAATTTGTAGCTGACCTTGTTGGAAACGAGTCTTGCACTGATATCCACAATAGTTTCCTTTGGCTCAAGACCGTTTTCCTTAAGTGTTTCGCCCGTTTCTACAATATCCACTATAACATCTGACAAACCGAGAATCGGTGCAAGCTCTATTGAGCCGTTGAGTTTAATTATGTCAATATCTCTGCATTTATCGGAATAATAGCCCTTTGCTATGTTCACAAATTTGGTTGCTACACGAAGTGTGCTTGTGCCGTTATCCTTAAAGGATTTCTTGCCCGCAACACACATACGACACTTACCCATTTCAAGGTCAAGAAGCTCATAAACATCAGGAGCATATTCAAGAAGAATATCCTTGCCTGCAACACCGATATCTGCCGCTCCTCGTTCAACATATATAGCGACATCTGATGGCTTTACCCAGAAATAACGAAGCTTTTTCTCGGTATTTTCAAATATAAGTCTTCTGTTTTTTTCGTGAATCTGAGGACACTCAAATCCAGCCGCTTCAAAAATGGCATAAACCTTTTCGCCGAGTCTTCCCTTCGGAAGTGCTATATTAAGAAAGCCGTCATCGGTCTGTGTCTCTGCATTTTCTTTGGCATCAAGTATTCTGTCAACCTCATCAAGATACACTGCAAAGCCGATTGCACCTTTTTTCTTGTTCACTCTTTCCATAAGTCGGTCATAACGACCGCCTGAAAGCACACCAACGGGAACACCCTGAACAAAACCCTTGAAAACAATGCCGTTATAATAGCTCATATCGTTTACAAGAGAGCAATCAACGTTTATATTTTTCTCATAGCCTGCATCAATGAGCATTCCGCAAACGCTACAAAGCTCGTTGTAGGCATTCTGCATTTCTGAATTGATAACAAGACCGCTGATTTTTTTGAGTGCCACGGAAGGAATACCCGTGGATGAAACAATATCAAGAAGAATTTTTGTAAGCGCCTCACCTACTCCGAAGCCGTGGCAAAGCTGCTCTATAGCTCCGCTATTCTTCTCTGCAACGGCGCAAACAAGCTCATTCTTCTGTGCCTCATTAAGTGCCATAGCCTCGAACAAGCCACCGAGGAGTCCCATATGGGACACATCAAGAACATAATCCTCACTAATAGCATAAAGGCTTCGTGCGGCAAGGGTAATAACCTGACAAACCTCTTTATCAGTAATGTCACCCATACACTCTATACCGGTCTGCATTATCTCGCTGAAACCACCCGACTTTTTGGATTCACGATATACATTTTCGTTATAATAAACCTTCTGTACACCGCAAAGGGAATCATCAAGATTTTTAATAATTGAAAATGTAACGTCAGGCTTAAGAGCAAGGAGTCTGCCATCCGTATCCGTAAAGGTAATACAATTACCGCTTACAAGGAAATCCTTGTTACTTCCGTACAGGTCATATTCCTCAAATTTGCTCATTTTAAAAGGCTTATAGCCGTACTCTGTGTACAGACTCCTCAGCTCAAAAACGAGTCTTTCAGTGTTATTAAGTACGTTGAAATCTATATTCATTTGTCGTTTTCTCCTGACATATCATTTTTGATTTTATCGAGAACAAGACGATAACCGCCCGTGCCGTAATTGAGACAACGATTGACTCTGCCTATAGTAGCTGAGCTTGCTCCCGTTTCGGTAGTGATTACGGAAAAGGTTTTTCCTTCATCAAGCTTTTTAGCAACGCTCAGTCTCTGGGCAAGGGAAATAATCTCATTCACGGTGCAAAGATCCTCGAAAAAACTGCAGCAATCCTCACGGCTCTCCAGCTTCAATATTGCATCATAAAGGTCGAAAACCTCAGAATTTTTTAAAGGTGTCATACTACTCACCCGCTCCTTTCAGAAGCATCCTTTCAAAATCGTGTTCATACTTTACCACACTAAAGCGCTAAAGTCAACAACAAAAAGAAAGTTTTTTCTTATTTTTCAATGGTTTTTCGCATAATTTTGAAAAATTGTATTCTTCAACAAAACCACAATGCTTTTTGCACTATATAATGGCTACTAAAATATAATTATTTTTATTATAAAGGCTTGAAAAAAAACTAATTATTATATATAATACTTCTTACTTGCTGGAATAGCTCAGTTGGTAGAGCAGCTCATTCGTAATGAGCAGGTCGCGTGTTCGAGTCACGTTTCCAGCTCCAGAAGCGGCGAGACAAACTCGCCTAAGATAAGAGATAATAGATAATATTGAAAAGATAAAAGAAGCTATGGCTTCATGCCGCTTCATCTATTCTCTATTATCTATTTTCTTTTTTATTATCTGAAAAAGGAGTTTTTAAAATGGCTCAAAACAGCATTTTACTTGATAAATCACTTTTATTTG
>JAZSCI010000287.1:0-7171 GCA_045602865.1 Acutalibacteraceae bacterium | reverse complement strand
ACCTGCTCCTCAAAGCCGGGAATGAAGTTACCTGAGCCAAGCTCAAGATCATAGCCCTCACCCTTGCCGCCTTCAAATGCCACGCCATCAAGGAAACCCTCAAAGTCGATATTAGCGGTATCACCCTTCTTAGCCTTTGTTTCAACAGTAAGAAGCTTCGCATTCTTGTTAAGCTCAGCATCAACCTCAGCCTTGATATCAGCCTTCTTAACAGAAGCCTTCTCCTTCTCAGCCTTGATGCCCTTATAAGCCTTAAGCTCAATCTCGGGCTTAACAGCTACTTTAACCTTAACAGTAAAGCCGGTTTCATCAATAGAAACAAGTTCATCATCATAGGGATTAACAACAGGCTCAATTCCTGCTTCCTCACAAGCATCTGCAAAAAGCTTTCCGTAAAGCTCATCTATTGCATCGTTCCAGAAAACCTCTTTGCCGTAATATTTTTCAATAATGTTCTTGGGAGCTTTGCCCTTGCGGAATCCGGGTACATTGTACTTACCCTTGTTTTTTTGATAAGCGCCTGAAACAGCTGCCTTGAATGCCTCTTCTCCACTGCAGATTTCGAGAGCATAAACATTTGCCTCAAGCTTTTCGCAAGATTTTAAACTCATTTGAATACATCCTTTCGTTTAAGTGCATATATTTTAACTTATAAAGTATAGCATAAACCTTTTTAAATTTCTACCTTTTTTTGTTATTTTTTTCACTTTTTGGAAAAAATAGTTAATTTTTTACCAAAAGAGCTTGAAAAACCAATTTTTTTATATTATTTGGTTATGAGATATGGTGTAAAACCCAGATAATCTGCAGATACAAGCCTGAATTTTATACCCTCATATTCAATACGCGCATTCTCAGGAGATATAAAGCCGTGAAGATGTCCGAAATAACAACGGCTTACAGGAAAGTCCCTGAGAACATCCAGAATTTCATCACATCTGCGGGAGTCACCTATTGGCGGATAATGGAGAAACGGAATAATTTCGCCACCCAGCTTTGATGCTTCCTCAAGAGAGGCTCTCAGTCGACCTGCTTCCCTGAGAATGACCTTTTTATCATCCTCGGATGAGTCATCATAAAACCAACCTCTCGAGCCACACAGAGCAAAGCCCTCAACCGAGTAGGCATTGTTATGAATAATATGAATGGTATCAAAGCCGTTTTCTGCAAGAAATTTATTCATCTTGGACATTGTATTCCACCAATAATCGTGGTTACCCTTGAGAATATACTTGGTTCCGTTAAGGGAATCAAGGAAAGCAAAATCCTTAACGGCCTCACCGAAGCCCATAGCCCAGGAAATGTCACCGGGAATAACAACACTGTCATCGGGAGAAACAACCTTGTTCCAATTTTTCTCCAGCCGTTCAACATAATCTGTCCAGCCCTTGAAAATATCCATAGGCTTATCAACTGCCAGAGAAAGATGGGTGTCACCTATTGCAAAAAGTGCCATAAACTCAGATACCCAACATTTCGAAAACTACCTTTGCCATATCCTCTTTTGAGGCAGTTTTATCAAAACGAACAGTCTTACCCTTGAGAGCAGACAACTGCTCGGGAGCCTTAAGGGAAGAAATGTTTTCGAGAGCTGCTACTGTATCGAACTCATTTTCGTATTCCTTCTCCTCACCCTCTACTGCAGAAAGAACCGCCTTCGAGAACTTGAAGGGAGATGCGGTAGAGGCAATTACAACGGGTGTGTTGTCCCCTGTCTCTGCCATATATGCATCGCACACATCAATAGCAACTGCAGTATGTGTATCTGCAAGGTAGTTGTATGCCTTGTAGGTTCTGCCGATTGTTGCCTTTGTCTTTTCATCATCGCAACAGCCTGCAGCAAACAGCTCGTTGATTTTATCCTTGACATCCTGAGAAACAGTGTATTTTCCGTCAGTTTTAAGAGCATCAAACCAACCGTTTATTATATCGGAATCTCTGCCGCAAAGAATGTACAGAAGTCTCTCAAGGTTGCTTGAAATAAGAATATCCATAGAAGGAGAAACAGTAGTATAGAAAGCTCTGTTTCTGTCATAAGTACCATTTTCAATAAAATCAGTAAGGACTCTGTTGGCATTTGATGCGCATATAAGCTTATTAACGGGAAGTCCCATTTCCTTTGCAAAATATGCAGCAAGAATATTACCGAAGTTACCTGTGGGTACAACGATATTAATCTTTTCACCGAAATTAACAGAGCCGTTGTTCACCATATCGCAATATGCGGATACATAGTAAACAATCTGTGGAGCAAGTCTGCCCCAGTTTATAGAGTTTGCTGAAGAGAAAACAAGATTGTTTTCCTCGAATTTATCAAGTATCTCCTTGTTGGTAAAAATAGATTTTACACCAGTCTGTGCATCATCAAAGTTGCCGTAAATTGCACAAACGCCCACATTGTTACCCTCCTGGGTTGTCATCTGGAGCTTCTGCATGGGACTGACACCATCATTGGGATAGAAAACAAGAATCTTTGTACCTTCAACATCCTTGAAGCCCTCTAACGCAGCCTTACCGGTATCACCAGAGGTAGCAACAAGAATTACAATCTCCTTGTTTTCAAGATTCTTTTTTGCAGAAACTGTGAGAAGATACGGAAGAATCTGTAATGCCATATCCTTGAATGCACAGGTAGGTCCCTTGAAAAGCTCAAGTATACTTACATTGTCGTGAAGCTTCACAACGGGAGCAACTGCCTCTGAAGAAAACTTACCTGTTCTGTAAGCGCCCTCAACACAGTAGTCAAGCTCCTCCTTGGTGAAATCTGTAAGATAGAGACCGAGAACCTTTTTTGCTCTCTCCTTGTAATCAGCAGAGCAAAGACTGCGAAGCTCATCATCACTGAGCTTGGGAATCTCCATAGGGATATAAAGTCCTCCATCGGGAGAAATGCCATCGGTAATAGCCTTTGAAGCAGTAACCCTTACATTATTATCCCTTGTAGATGTGTAAAACATAACAAACACTTCCTTATCAATTTGCAACAAAACAAAAAATTATATTCTGTACAATTTTAACAAAGCTTTACGTAATTGTCAAGGGCTATAAAAAGCTATTTTATCAATGTGACATATCAGAATTTCACTTTTCTTCTCCTCTGCAAAGATATGAAACTATTTTCATAAAGCAATCGAAAAATGTCAGCTTTTCCACTCCATCCTTTGCAAGAATATTTTCTCTCATATATTCCTTGCCGTCAACCTTCACAATAACCTCTCCCACAACCTGAGATTTTGTAACGGGTGCCTGAAGAAGCTTATGGCATTTCACCTTGATGCTTATGGCGTTCTCCATACCTTTTTCTGCAAGAATCGGAGAAAGCTCCGGAATCATCGGATAAACAAAATCCGTTTTTCCTCCTTCAACCGGAATTTTGGCAAAATCATTTTTATCCGGAGTAAGCTCATATAGCTTATAATTTGAAAAACCCCAATTAAGTAGTGTCTTCGCCGTTTCAAATCTGTCATTACTGTTCTCACTACCCATTACAACCGCAACAAGATGAAGATTATCCCTTTTAGCAGAGGCGGATATGCAGCACCCTGCTTTTGAGGTAGTACCTGTTTTAAGCCCCGTAGTCCCTTCATAAAACCTGACCAGCTTATTAGTGTTAACAAGCTCCGTTTCGCCATTTCTGAGAGAATCCATCCACACAGAGGTATAATCCTTTATAAAATCATATTTCAGTAATTCACAAGACATTATCCCGATATCCCTGGCGGTTGTAAGATGCTTTTCACTTGTATCATCAAGACCGGTTGCATTCTCAAAATATGTATTTTTCATTCCCAATTCCTTTGCCCTTTCATTCATACGGGAAACAAATGCTGTTTCACTACCTGAAACATATTCACCAAGAAGCGTTGCCGCATCGTTGGCACTGCCGATTGCAGTTGCACGAAGAAGTTCATCAACAGTCATACTCTCCCCCGGCTCAAGCCATATTTGTGAGCCGCCCTTTGATGCGGCATTTTCCGAACAAACCACAGAATCGGCAAGAGTAATTTTTTTCTCATTAATAGCCTCAGAAACAAGAAGCATTGTCATTATTTTTGTAACAGATGCAGGGTAAAGCCTTTCATCACAATTATGCTCAAGAAGAATTTTACCGCTTGTTACCTCCATAAGCACAACTGATTTTGCCTTTATTTCAACAGGTAACGCTTCTGTTTTATTTTCTTCGTTTTTTACTGCGACCACCGTTTCGGTAACAGCTTTGTTTTCTGTGCTCCGATATGCGGCAAAAACTGTAAAAGAGAAAGAGAAAGCAAGCAACAAAGAAACTACAATTAAAATACATTTTTTCATAAAACCACTCCTCGGAAAAGTGTATGAAAAAACGCAAAGGATAATTACACATTAAAGGTATGCAAAAACAAAGCAAAACCATAGGACAGAAAAATCCCATCCTATGGTTCGTTGGTTTATTCAGTTAATTTCCACGGACAATGCCCGTTTCCTACGGTTGTTCTGAATTTACTTTGTGTGAAGTCTTGCGGAACGGACAATGCCCGTTCCCTACGGTTGTTCTATTCAAGTGAATTACAAACCGCTAACCGCTATTTGCTATTTGCTAATCGCCGGCGGCTGGTAGCCGGCAGCTGACAGCTAATCAATACTTATCCTTAATGCTCTTCACTGCAGAAGCTGCGCTCTTTGTGCCGCCCTTGTAGGCTTCGATTTTATAGGAGTAAGTCTTGCCCTTCTTGGCTGATTTATCAAGGTAAGACACCTTTGTACCGCCCTTGATTTTTGCAAGTCTTTCGTAAGAACCGCTGCCGGTCTTGCGGTAAACAATGTAGCCCTCTGCACCTGTTACCTTGCTCCACTTAACGGTGATACCCTTTTCTGCAGTGGTAGGTGTTTTTATTGTGGGTGCATCAACGAAGGTAATACCCTTTGATGCAGATTTGTCCGAGGTGCCTGCCTCGTTTACAGCTTTGACTACATAGTAATACTTTGTGCCGCTCTTTGCGGTTTTATCTGCATAAGCGGTCTTGGTTGTCTTGCCCAGGTACTTATATGAGCCTCCGCTTACCTTTCGGTAAACCTTGTAGGAATCAGCACCACTCACCTTACCCCACTCAAATCTTACGCCGTAATCCTTGTTGGCAATTGTCTTGATTGTGGGCTTTGAGCACTTAAGCTGCTTGATTGTGGCTTTTTCAAGTGTTTTACCACATACCGCACACTCCTTGTGCTTCGAACCTGCGGCATTTACAGTGGCTTTTTTGTCGGTAATCCAATCAGAGGAGGTGTGGCCCATAGAACCAAAATGAATCGATGCATTTGTTAACGCTGTATTTTCTACACCTACAGTAACCTTCGACCATTCTGTCTTAGAGCCGCCGTAGAAAACATATTTTATTTTTTCACAATATGAAAATGCATAATCTTCTATTGTTTTTATGCCCTTTCCGATTGAAACAGAAGTGAGCTTACCACAACCGGAAAAAGCATATTCGCCTATTTTTGTTACGCCATTCGGTATTTTAATTGATTTAAGAGAAGAACAATCGAATGCGTAAGCCCCAATAATTTTTAAGCCTTCAGAGAGTTTAACAGAGGTAAGATTATCACACCAAGCAAATGCCTCATCATCTATACTTATCACGCTTCCGGGAAGCTTAACGGAGGTAATGTTTCTACAACTAAATGCTCTGAATGGTATTTTTTTCACTCCTTCGGGAACAACAAGCTCCTTCAGAAGCTTACCATTAACATACAAATTGCCTCCCCTAAACAAAGGATTAGAAGACACATCCTTAAAATCGATATTGCACCAGGCAGATATATCTGTTATGTAAACATCATCAATTATCGACTCACGAGCGAAAGCTTTTTCTCCTATTCTTGTTACACTGTCGGGAATTGTAACTGAATCAAAGGTCATACAGCTTGTAAAAGCGAAATCTCCTATTTCCTTTACACCCTCAGGAATAACAAGCTCCGTTAAAAGCTCACCGTTAAGATAAAAATCTTTTTCCCAATACAACGGATTTGAATACACATCCTCAAAATCTATATTACACCAGGCAGCTATATCGGTTATATATACAGAGGTAAGACTATCACACATATAAAAGGCTTCTGAGCCTATACTTGCCACTCCATCACCGATTGTAACTGTCCTAAGTCTTCCGCATTGATAGAAAGCCGCATCATCTATACTTACTACACTGTCGGGAATTACAACGGAAGTAAGACGTTCGCAGTAACCAAAAGCCCAATAGCCTATATGTTCAACACTGTTACCTATAGTCACGGATTTAAGATTATTACACGCACCAAAACAATAAGTATCCAAACGAGTAATACCATTTCCTATTTTTACAGTGGTAAGATTCGTACACCCATTAAAAGCGTATTCGCCCATATTTGTTACGCTATCGGGAATTGTAATTTCGGTAAGCTTTTCACAACAATAGAAAGCACTGTCCGCAATTGTTTTCGTTCCGTTTTTTATAGAATATGCACCACTTATTGTTTCCTTTGCAACTACAAGATGTTTGCCTACATACAATAAATCGCCATCCCAATTATCTGCATTATTGTAGTAGCTTGTACCTTCAAGAATATGATATCCTACACTTGTTACGGTGTCAGGAATTGTAATCGAAGAAAGATTTTCGCAATAAGCAAAAGCTTTATCGCATATTTTTGCGGGACTGTTATTAATTTCAACTGATACAAGTGTATCACAAGAAGAAAAAGCATTATTTCCGATATACACTACGCTATCGGGAATTAAAACAGAAGTGAGCTTATCACAATAGTAAAAAGCATCATCAGAAACAACTCTGGTACCTGCCTTTATCGAATATTCTCCGCTGAGCGATGACTTTGCATCCACAACACAATCATCTATATAAAGCACATCTCCATCCCAGTTATCCTCGTTATTGTAATATGCTGTATTGTAAAAAGCCCCTCTGCCCATAGCTACTACGCTTTTCGGCAAATCAATGGAGGCAAGCTTTTCACAGTAAAGGAAAGCATCTTCCTCTATACATTCAACACCATCGGGAATTGTTACGGAAACAAGGTTTGTGCAATCTCTAAATAGATTGTTTTCTATTATTTTTACACCCTGAGGTATTTCAATAGCTGTAAGACCTGTACAAGAATAAAAAGCACCATAATCTATACTTTTGACACCCTTACCAAATAC
>JAZSCI010000286.1:0-1862 GCA_045602865.1 Acutalibacteraceae bacterium | reverse complement strand
CAAAAGAAAATCTGTTATCAGTACACATATGGCTTCTTGAACACGGATATACCTATAAAGAAATAGAGAATACAACCAAATCCAATGAGCACACTAAAAGCTCTGACAAGTCAACATTAGCCAAGGGCACCGTAGTTGGAGGTGCCTTGGGTGCAGGAAGCGCAGCAGCAATCGGAGCAGCAGGAACCACGGCAGCAGTCGGAGGTGCAGGGCTTACTTCTATTGCAGGTGCAGGACTCGCTTCTGCCGCTTTAGGACCTATAGGTATTGGTGTAGCGGGTGTCGCAGGACTTGCTTATGTCGCCTCAAAAATGATGAAGCAGAAGAATGAGCTGAATTACTCTATCCAACTTATTCCCACAGACAATACCGCTACAGAAAATGCCAACTCCATTGAGTGTACGTTAGATTCGATTAATCAGAACTACGCTAATACAGAATATACAAACACTACAACTACTCAGGATATAATTTACCTGGGTGGTGACTCCCACACAGAGGCTTCCGAGCATCAGAACACACAAACGGCTTCTCCCGAAGCTCAGGACTCGCCTATAGGCGCTCCCCCGAGTTTGGGGTTGATGGATGAAATTGCACGTGCCAAGCAATTGTTGGATGCAGAAATCATTACCCCTGAAGAATTTGCAGAAATCAAAGCAAAGCTTATTGCCAGAATATGACACTATCTGATTTTAAGTATCTTTAATAGTCTACCAAAAATAAAAAGACACCCTTTTGTCATTCTCCGTAAGGAGTATGCCTTAAGGGTGTCTTTTTCCCCATTTTCAACACCTTTTCCCCTTGAATTCACTGCTTTCTCCCTATAAACTAAAAGAAAACAACGAAAGAGAGGTACAGTATGAAATATAACGACTGTGTAAAGGCTTCTGCTGACCAGACTATAAACCAGGTATCTGCTCACAAGCACACCCCACGTAAGAGATTTACTTTCAAGCGCTTGCTCGCACTTATCTTGGTACTTATTGCGATAATACATTATTTTCCTTCTGACAACGAAAAAAGCACTAAGGCTCATTCCGCTTTTAGTCCTACCGCAATTCTTACAAAACATACATCCCGAAAGGAAGAAGCTGAAAAAGTGCTTGAGAAAGCCGAATTCATTGCCGCAGGCTACGATTACGCCAAGGCAATCCAAACAATTAAAGCATTCAAGCACTACAACAAGTATTCTGCGCTTAAAGAAGCTATAGAGCGCTATAACACCCTCGACAAGAAATTGGTTACATACTCCGATATGGATGAAATAACTCACGTGTTTTTCCATTCGCTGATTGTAGACACCAATCGCGCCTTTGACAACGAATACACCCGGAACGGATATAATCAGTATATGACTACCATCAGTGAATTTGTTGCTATGATGGAGGAAATGTATGCCCGCGGATATGTGCTTGTTTCACCATACGATGTAGCCTATGAAATTACAGATGAAGAAGGTACTCATTTTGTATATGGTGAAATCCGCCTTCCTGAAGGCAAAAAGCCCTTTATTATGAGTCAGGATGATGTAAACTACTACGGATATATGATTGGCTCAGGTAACGGAAACGATGAAATCCCTGCCAACGCAGACACTACAGGCGATGGCTTTGCTACCCGTATAGTTATTGGCAAGGATGGCTATCCCACTTGTGAATATATGGACGAACACGGAGACATCACCTATGGTGATTACGACCTCGTTCCCATATTGGAGCGTTTCATCCGAGAACATCCTGACTTTTCATATCACGGAGCAAGAGCTGTTCTGGGCGTAACCGGATATCAGGGTGTCTTTGGTTACAGAACTAAACCCGGCTATAAAACTGCTATGGTTGATGCCGATTACCAAAAGGAGGTAG
>JAZSCI010000285.1:0-6254 GCA_045602865.1 Acutalibacteraceae bacterium | reverse complement strand
GAGTTCTTTATCAATTATAAGATCATATTCAGACACAGTACAAAGAAGGGAAAGCAGGTTAAGTGATGTTAGCAACGATAGCAGCATTTGTTAATGCATCTATATTACAGAGCATTCCGCTTCTGTACGGCGCGACAGGTGAGATCATCACCGAAAAGAGCGGTAACCTTAACTTAGGTATCCCCGGAATTATGTATATCGGTGGTATTTCAGGTGTTATCGGTGCATATTTCTACGAGCAATACGGTGATGTAAACAATGCCTTTCTGTGTGTTCTTGTTCCCTTCCTCACTTCTATTCTCGGCTCGGTAATTATGTCACTTATTTACTGCTTCCTTACAGTAAATCTCAGGGCAAACCAGAATGTTACAGGTCTTGCTCTCACCACCTTTGGTGTAGGTGTCGGTAACTTCTTCGGTGGCTCTCTTACCTCACTTTTCGGCGGTGAAGGCGGTCACATTGCTCTTAATGCTACCGGCAAATATTATCAGGCAACACTCCCCTTTGCGGACAAGCTCGGGCTTTTCGGAGATACCTTCCTTTCCTTTGGCTTCCTTGCTTATCTGGCTATCGCAATTGCACTCGTAGCTTCCTGGTACCTCAATCACACAAAATCAGGTCTCAGTCTTCGTGCAGTAGGTGAAAACCCCGCAACGGCAGATGCCGCAGGTGTTAATGTTACACGTTACAAATATGCCGCAACCTGTATCGGTGGTGCCGTGGCAGGTCTCGGTGGTCTTTATTTCATAATGGACTACATCGGCGGCTCATGGACAAACGGCGGCTTCGGTGACAGAGGCTGGCTTGCTATTGCTCTTGTTATTTTCGCTCTCTGGAAGCCGAAAATGTCCATTCTCGGCTCAATCCTTTTCGGTGGACTTTACATTGTTTACCTTTACATCCCCGGACTTTCAAGAAACTCCCAGGAGCTTTTCAAAATGCTTCCCTACATTGTTACAATAATTGTTCTTATTATAACAAGCGCCCGTAAAAAGCGTGAGCATCAGCCTCCACAGAGTCTCGGTCTCACATATTTCCGCGAGGAAAGATAAAAAACAAATCAACAAATCCCCTTGCTTGTCGGTATTTTGTGACAAACAAGGGGATTTTTGCATACCCGTAAAAATCAAGGTTAAACTAACTACGGGTGATTTTATGCTTTCAGTTATTACAGCTATTATTTCAGGTGCGCTTATGAGTATTCAGGGTGTATTCAATGAGGGTGTTACAAAGCAGACCTCTGTATGGGTTGCCTCGGGCTTTGTGCAGCTTACTGCTCTGCTTTTTTGTATTGTCGCCTGGTTTTTTACAGGTCGGGAGGGAAATCCTTCGGACCTTTTCAGAATTGATAATAAATATATGCTTTTAGGCGGCGTTCTCGGAGCCCTCATTACCTATACTGTCATAAAGAGTATGTCGGTGCTTGGCCCTGCCCAGGCAGTTATGATAATCGTAACCTCGCAGCTTGTGGTAGCCTATCTTATAGAGCTTTTCGGGCTTTTCGGTATGGAAAAATCACCCTTTCAGCTCCGTAAGCTCATAGGTGTAGCCATATCAATTGCGGGAATCCTCCTCTTTAAATGGGATAAGTAAGCCTTACTCTGAGGTTAATATCTGAATACGGACACAAAAAAATGTAACCGAAGAAGCCTTCGGTTACGGTTTTTTTACTCAAACTATTTACGCAGGAATTACTGCAGCCTCTGTTACACCCTCGGTTACCGGAATCTGAGGCTCTGCAGGTGTCTGGGGAAGCTCGGGCTCTGTGGGTATCTCAGACTCTGTAGGTGCCTGAGGCTTTGTGGGCTTTTCAGGCTCTGTTGGCTTCACATAATCGTATGTACAGGAAACACCCTCAGGCTTGAATGCACTGAAGAATATGCTCTTCTTAGCTTTTACAATGTATGCATAGCTTTCGCCCTGCTCAACATCCACATCCACAAAGGATAATGTCTTACCGCCTACAACATCACCGAGTCGTGACCATTTGCCCTTTGAATTCAAACGGTAAATTCTGTAGCCGTCTGCTCCGCTGATTTTGCCGTAGCTGATTACAACACCTTCTTCTGTGCTCTTTGTACTGAGCTTTCCGGGAACGCTAAGGAAAAGATACTTTATACCGGAGTTGTCATAACAACCCTTTACCTTACCCTTATAAGGAACAACAGTATATTTGAAATTCTTATTGTTCTTAACGTCCTTATCGGTATAGGCGCTTGCTTTATCATCCTTGATTTTTGCTATTCTTTCCCAGCCGTGACCTGTGCCGCGATAAACAATATATCCATCCGCAGAGGGAACCTTTTCCCAGGAAATTTTAACACCATCAGTAACATTCTTTATGCTTTTAAGCTCGGGAATACCTATGCATTTGATTTTCTCGCCTGCATAATACTGGCTGTATTTCTTGCCGTCTACAGCTCTGACTACATATCTGTAGCTCTTGCCATCCTTTACATTGGTATGTGTAAACTTAAGGTCGGTTGTTTCGCCGATTTTTGTAAGAGTATCACCGCTCTGTGTGTATATTCTGTACTTGTCAGCCTTCTTAACCTCACTCCACTTGATAACAATACCATCCTTGCCGTTTGAAAGAGAGGATATTTTGGGAACACCCACGCTATTCTTTTTACCGTAAAGTCTGGGGCCTGTTTCCATCTTTATAGAATACATTGTCCAGCTGTCTCTGCCACAGTGAGAGTATGTATAGGTTGTTTTGTAGCCATTGTGGGGATTGTTGTGTGCATAGTCAATGCAATAGCCATCACTATTCTGTCCGTTACAAATTACAACGTGCTCAAAGTCACCACAGATATTGCACTTGTAGAAAACGGGATCCCCCTTCGAAAGCTTACCCTCATTGTCGGGCATATAAATCGCTCCGCTGGTTTCATTTGTAAGCTTGAGCTTATATGCTTTTCCATAGGTTCCGTTAAGTGCTTCATAGAGATCAATAACTCTCTCCTTGAAAACATCGACTCCGCCTGCCTGCAGACAACGGGAAACGAACTCTGCACAAAGACCTACGCCATTGTCCCAGTTAGCATCCGCATATCTGAGTGCCGATGTAGGATTATACCTTGCTTCTGAGGCTTCTGCCTTCACACCAAAGGGCACAATTCCTACAAGCATTACCATAATTAATGCAATTGAAAGTAAACGCTTCATTGGTAAATTCTCCTGAATAATAAATTTCATATTGTCGGAAGTATTACAATTTGTAATCAAAAAGCCCGACTATTATACTACATTATCCATCAAATTGTCAAGTTTCACCAAAGAAAGCTCCTTAAATCCCCTTTTCAGGACAATAAAAAGCACCATCCGAGGATGGTGCTGACATTCGATTTACAACAAAAATTACATTTTGTTATTTGTTTTCGGCTCTCTGTTTTTCTCTCTCATCAATAATCATCTGTCTGATTTCAGCAGGCATTCTGAAGAAATCCTCTTTTGTAAGGTCCTTTGTCTCAATAGGAGGAAGGAAGGTTACATAAACTGTTCCGCCTACAATGTTACCTGTCTCCTCAAGTCGGGCTCTTGCACCTTCAATAAGCACGGGAACAACCTTCGCTCTGCTTTCCATAGCTATTTTCATAGCGCCGCCCTTAAACTCGCCAATCTCACCATTCTTGCTTCGTGTGCCCTCGGGGAAGATAACAAGGCTTCTGCCTGATTTTACCATTTCAATTGCTTCCTGAAGCGAGGAGCGGGAGCCGTTTTTCTTCTTTCTGTCAACAAAAACACAGTCAAGCACACTCATCCAATGCTTCAGAAAGGGGAACATTGACAGCTCCTTCTTTGCAATAAACATAGGCATCTGCGGTGCATTGAGGAAAACTGCAGGAATATCAAACATACTTGTGTGATTAGGGGTATAGATAATGGGCTCATCTGTGGGGATAAGCTCCTTTCCCTTTACCACAAAGTCAACACCTGCCATATCAATAAGGGGATTCAGCCACTCTCTTACGTGCTTATCAACAAATGGCTTGTACTCCTTCCAGGTCTGCGTTTTCTTCATTTCAAGAGCCTTTTTCAGCTCAGGAGTGTAGCCTAACAACGAGGTTATAAATTTAGCATACCATTTTTTTGTAAAGCTGTTCATTATATCATTCTCCTACGACAAATTTCTCATATATTTTATCACAAAGCAAATAAAATTCAAGTCCCAACATAGAATTATATTGAAGGGACGCTGAAAATATGATACCATATTGTAAAATCCTGACCAAAAACAGTATAAAAATACTGCTTACGGTTGCAAAAACGGAGGTATTTTATGAAGCTTACATATTCCGATATACAGATTAAGGGCGCAAATGGCGATGAGCTTAAGGCGGCTCAGCTTTTCACAAAGGAGCTTTCTAAAAGAACAGGCATCGCCCCTGAAGGCTTTGGAAAAACAGGAAAAACTGTTATAGAACTTCTTCAGGAGCCTTCGCTTGAAAAGGATGAATATGCTATTGAATGTGATTCTGCTGAAAAAATCGTATTGCGCGGAAAAGGAATCCGAGGTCTTATATATGCCTATTCTCACCTTCTGAGAAAATCTGTATTCAGAAACAACACACTTGAAATTGTGGAGAAAATAAGCGGCACATACAAGCCTGCCCGTGAGCTTCGCGGTCATCAGGCGGCTTATCGCACCACCCCCAACACCTATGATGCCTGGGATTACGACCAGTATTTCCGGTATTATCTGGACATAATGGCATTCGGTGCAAATATTTGTGAGCATAACGGAACAAAGCCCAAGGATAATCCACGGAACAGTCTTATGAAATATGAGCAGTATGAATTTCTGGCAGAAGCATCAAAGCTTGCAGCAGAGGTTGATCTTGATGTTTCCGTGTGGCATGCCAACAGTGAGGATGAAACAGAGGAAGAGTTTTTCCGGAGTCTTCACACAATTTACGGCTCTATGCCCCGAGTGGATTACTTCTTTTCACCGGGCGGAGATCCCGGCAGCCTTCCTGCGGATGAATTTGTTGACAGATGTAAAAAATCAGCAAAAATACTCAAAGAATATCACCCGGACATAAAAATCCATCCCTCGGCTCAGGCTCCCCATATTTTCAGGGATTGGGGCGAGCGTTTTGCAGAGCAGTTAAGCACAGAGCCCGAGGAAATAGATGTGGTTATCATGGGTCCCAACCACGCCTTTCCCATGCATGAGCTCCGCAAAAACATACCCGATATTTATCCCATAAGATTTTATCCCGATATCACACACAATCTCCGTTGTGAATATCCCGTAAATTTCCTTGATGACGACTGGCACTACACCTATGCCGCTACACTTTCCCGTGAAAGTGTAAATCCCCGCCCCCGTGAGCTTCGCACACTCCATAGACTTTTCTCTCCTTATTCAATCGGAAGCGTAAGCTACTCTGAGGGCGCTCACGATGATGTGAACAAGGCAGTCTGGTCGGCATTGGAATTCAATCCCGATGCAGATCTTCGGGACATTCTTCTTGACTATGCCCGTTTCTTTATGTACGGCGCAGATGAGGAAATGCTTGCAGATTGCATACTGATGCTGGAAAAAAACTGGGAGGCTGCCCCCGAGGAAAGCCCCACAATCGACACCTGTTACAGAAATTTCCTTTCTCTCAAAAGGGATTACCCTCACCTTGAAGAAAACTGGAGATTTATGCTCCACTATTTCAGAGCCTGCTGTGACTACTTCGTAAAGCTCAAGCGCACCTTCGAGTTAAAGCTTTGCAAGAGCTTTATTAAAAGCATCCCCCAAAATGGCCATATCTCCGATGATTTCATAAACGAGGCAATTATAAAGCTTTCAATCCCCTTCACAGAGGAAATAACCGCGCTCAGAGAAGAGCTTGACACCCTTGCTGCAATTCTTTTCAAGCAGATAGGCATTCAGCTCGATGTAGAGCATTACTGTGCGGATGGCTGGGAGAGAGGCGCAACCCTGGACACAATCGACAACAATGTAACGGACAGAAATTATTATATCAGTAAGCTCAGTCTTGCACTTTCTCTTGATAATGAAGAAAGGGCGTACCTGATTAACGGACTCAAGGGACTTCGCAGCAGTAAGCCCAATGAAATATATTACTCCGTTGCTCTTCACGGACTGAGAACACTTGGCAAGCCTCAGCAGGGAGAGTTTTATATGGACATTCAGGCTGACAGACCATACACCCGTGAAAAGCCCCTTCCCATGTCCATGACAAAGCTTTTCGACCACTTCTCCTTCAGAGCCAATTTCGGTGGTCTCTCCGAGG
>JAZSCI010000284.1:0-2234 GCA_045602865.1 Acutalibacteraceae bacterium | reverse complement strand
CTCAACAATAGCGGAAACCCAGTAAATTGCAAGAACGCCTACGATGTTTTTGTTGAAAATATCACTGATTGAGGGCCAGGCACCGTTGTGTATACAGATGAGAACGGGAACGGAGAAAAGTGCAAGGATTGCAAGAACGCTCCAGATTCTGCCCCAGGTATGAGCTTTATCAATATAAGATTTTTTCATAGCAATATCCCTCCTTATTTAGCAGCTGCTGCAAGGGCTTTGGCTTCACGGATTTCCTCGAACCAAGGCCAGGTGAAATTAACGATTTCATCGGGGATGATGTTTGTGAGAAGAACTGCAATAAGCATTGCGCCGAACATAGCGATAGGCATAATGAAGGGCTCGAATTTTGTGAGCTTGAATTTCTTTGCAACCAGCTCAAGAAGAAGATAAATGATAAGAGCAAAGATAAGTGTTGCAATTGAAAGGAAGCCGGCATCATTAGCAGAGCTTGAGCCCATACCCATAATTGACTGTGCAACGAAGGCGGTTACGATACCGATAAATGCCGCAGCAGAAAGGTAGTCAGCAAGCTTACCGATTTTGCTGTCGCTGTTGTTCATAGCGTTTCCGACCTTACTGTGAATCTTCTTACAAAGAACAGGAAGAAGGAAAAGAGGAAGTGAGCTACCGATTGTCATAACGAAGGCAATTGCACCGAACTGTGCAGGATCTGTAACGGCGGTGTTAAGATTGCCGCCGAGAACCGCACTTGCGGCAGTGGACTCATAGGCAATATTTCCGATAACGGAAAGTCTTATCCAGGGGAGAACATAGCCGAGAGCCTTCTGGAGGGCGAAAACGGTTACAAGGATAGCAATTGCAGGTGCAATTGTGAAAAGAGCACTGGATGTAACGGTGTTCTTAAGTGTTTCCTTGGAAATGCCGAGCTCAACAGCTCTGCCCCAGGCTTTTTTGATAAAAAACAATGATTGGATGATTACGAATGCAACAACTGCAAGACCGATACAAATCATAAATCCGTCCTGGCGGAAATCAACAGTCTTAGCACTCAGGGTGATAAAGTCCATAATATCGCTCCTTATTATTTTATAATCAACAGTTTAACAGTATATTGTTCAAAAGTCAAGAACAGCCAAGCTTTTTATGGGTGAAAACAACCCCCTTGTCCGTTATTGTCACCGTGCCGTAGCAGTCCTCGCGGATACTGCCGGGATTAAAATAATGAATGCCGTTGATGTTGGCGCTTTCGGGAAAATGGGTGTGACCGAAAAGGACTATGTCAATCCCTCTGGGGTGCTTTTGTGCATATTCGGAAAGGCTGTGCAGACCGAATTTCACATCCTGTCGGTTACCGTGAACGGCAAGGATAGTCTTTCCCCCGAGGCGGCGTATGTCTTCAATGGGACAAAGGGCATAATCATCCTTCATAATGTTTCCCTTGACACAGATGAAGGTGTGTTTCCCCTCATAATAATATTTCGCAACATTGAAATCCTCGCAGCCGTCACCGAGAAAATAGACAGCATCTGCATCCCCTTCCCTTTCTATGGCTTCAAGAATTTCCCCGTCACATCCGTGAGAGTCGGATAAAATAAGCAGCTTCATATATTTTTCCTTTCCTTATTTCAAAAAAGGTATTTCCTTGTTGATGCACATTACATCTCCTGCGGGCGTAATGTCGATAACTCCGTATTGCCGTTGTTGGATTGAGCCCGGATTGAAATAATGCACACCCTCTGAGCATCTGTACAAAGGAGTGTGGGTGTGTCCGAAAAGGACAATGTCAGTTCCTGTTTCCTTTGCAATATGCTCAAGGTCAAAAAGACCGTACTTTACGTGCTCCTTGTAGCCGTGGGTGGCGTAGATTTTTTTGTTTGCTACACATTTAAACTCACCCTCAGGCAAGGCAGAGTAAACATCGCAGTTGCCCTTAACCGCGATTTTCGGGAGAGCAGGAAAGCCTGTTTCAGCCGCAAGCCTATAATCTGCCTCTCCGTCACCGAGAAAGATGAAAAGCTCTGCCTCGGGCTCTCTTTCAAGTGCCTTGCGAAGATACATATACATACCGTGGGAATCGGATGCCACAACAATTCTCATTCATAAACTCCCTTTCCGAAAAATATAATGGTATATCAGGCAATATGCCGTGGTATTTCGTATATACATTTTATATTATAATTACGGGAGTTGATTTTTTCAATGAAAAACGGAAAATTTGATGCTAATGAATTAATAAGGAAAATAAAGCAAGAGGGAAATAT
>JAZSCI010000283.1:0-3416 GCA_045602865.1 Acutalibacteraceae bacterium | reverse complement strand
ATTTTGGGATAGTCTTTTCCACTCATATTTTGTTAAAATACTCGCTAATCCGTCAGGATTAGCTGCGTTTTTGCCTCATCTGAGCGAAAAATCCTTAATCACAAAATTCTTCGACCTTAAACGGATGAGGTTGCGAGGAATATTGGTCGCATTTGACTGCAGACAGGCTTCCGCCTTTCAAAGGCAAATCGGGCAAAAGTACCGAAACATCGCCGTTTAAGGCTGGTTCGGATATACCTTACCCACTCTATATCATTTCGGATATTTCCAGGCACACGGAGGTTGCTATAAATGCTCCTACAAAAAGTAATATAAGAAGCACGGCAATTATAATTCTCCGTATAGATTCACGCCTTTTGACTGCAAGGCTATCTCCGATTACATAGCCCTTTGAGCCGATTTTGCCGGGATAATCCTTTGCAAAGCCGTAGTAGCTTTTTCTTTTCTTTACATATTCCCTTGATGGCTTCATTATGCCACCTCATCAACGGGAGCCTCTGTGGGAGCCTCTGTATCGGGCACCTCTGCCTGAGAGGTTGGCTCAGTCTGAGCCTGAGAGGGCTGGGGAGCAGGAGCTTGTGTGGTATCATCCTCAGGGGGAGTGATATCCATACCGTTATCTTCGGTAACATCATCCTCATCATTGATATCCGGAATATCTTCATCAGTTACATTCACATTACCGCTGACTGCTTCAGTAGGCTTTTGTGTTACGGGAGCAGTAGTGGCATCAACCTTCTCGGTTGTAGTAACTGTATTATCATTTTTTTGTACAGTAGTATGCAAAACTGTTGTGGATGGGCTGTTTGTGGGGCTTGGAGTAAATGATGAATTACCCGATGAATAGGAAGCACCGTTGTAAACATCAATTATTGAAAGTCTGCCCTCATCAATAGTGATATTTGACTGACCGTAAAGCTCCATCTGAAGCTTCTGGGCGGCAAGCTGATAATCAACAACCCATATCCAGGCATTTGCACTGCCCGATGTTCTGCATTCCTCATCGGGAGCCTGAAGCTGAGTTCTTTCGTATGAGAACCACTTACCGGTAAGAGCCTTCATACCTGTGGAAAGAATCTGACTCTTTGAATAGCCCGTATCTACATAAGGAAGAAGAATATCAATATATTTGTTAAGGTCACCGAGAGAAGCAGTTTTCACTCTGTCAATGATAGCATCAATAACCTGTCTCTGTCTTCTTGTTCTGCTTACATCACCATCAGCATCGCAGCCTCTTATACGGCAGAAGCAGAGAGCCTGCTCACCGTTAAGGGTAACATCCTCACCATAGGGAAGATTTATTTTGAATTTGGTGTAGTTATAATCAGCCTCATACTTCTTGACATCAACTGTAACTCCGCCCATAGCATCAATAATAGCCTCAAAGGACTCGAAATTAACCATAACATAGTTATCAATATCTATTTTATAGTTATTTTCAATTGTCTGCATAAGACATTCGGGGCCACCCATAGAAAATGCCGCATTGAGCTTTGTACAGTAGGAATTATTTTTGCCCTGAACATAGAGGTAGCTGTCTCTCAGGAAGGAAACAAGCTTAAGCTGCTTTGTTTTCTTATTAACAGAAAGGAGCATCATAACATCGGTATTACCCGAATTTGTTCCGTTTCTGCTATCAGCACCAACAAGAAGAACATTAATAACATTCTTGCTTGACATGTGCATATCATTTCCCGTTGTTGCCCAGTCTATAAGGGATTGCTTGAAGTCCGAGGAACCGATATCAATGTCAATTGAGCCGAAATTCTCATCCTCATAGACAATATCATCACCATTTCCTACATTGTCACCCATAAGTCCGAATTTCTGTGCAACAAAAATTCCTAAAACGGTAGTAAGAGTGATAATAAGTGCAAGGATAATAGCTACAACACTTACAATAATTTTCTTTTTCTTGGGAAGATTATTGTACCAGTCGGAAAGCTTCTGGAATTTTGTTTTCTCCTTTTCGGGGAAAATTCCTTCAATAGGACCTGTATCACCATCCATATTAACCTTGAAGGGTGGTGGAGTCGCTTTTTTGGGCTCATCTGCATTAAGATTGGTAATATCCTCTCCGAAAACCCCTGTACCGCTACTGATTTCAAAGAAATCATCACCGGCAGAAGCAGAGGAAATTTCAAAAACATCCTCACAGTCAGACTCCTTACTTACGGAAAAGAATTCCTCGGGAGCTTCCTCACCTTTACTTACAGAGAAAAAGTCCTCTGAAGCTTCATCGCCCTTACTTATAGAGAAAAAATCTCCTGAGGCTTCCTCTCCTTCATTTACCGAGGGAGAGGCAGCCTTATTTTCCTTGCCGTTTACATATTTTTCAATAAGGTCATCATAGTCCTTACTGAGAATTTCATCTCTGTTTTTACTGTCAGACATAAATTATTCCTCCGTATTATCGTCACTTACGCCTTCAGTTCCTATATCCTCATTATCCCCGGAGGTATCGTTTTCGCCCTCCGTTGCAGTACCGTCATCCTCAACAGTACCGTTTATTTCCTCTTCATCGTGCTCTGTGGCAGAAAGAGTCACAACTCTGTCACCCTCACCAAGGCGCATAACCTTAACACCCTTTGAAGGTCTTGCACAAACTCTTACTGCAGAAGCAGGAATACGGATGATAATACCATCCTGAGAAATGAGAATAATATCCTCATCCTCATTTATAAGGCTAATTGCAGCCACATCCCCGTATTTTTCAACGTGGTAGTTCTTAAGTCCCTTACCGCCTCTTGACTGTAAACGATAATTATTGTTTTCACTTATTCTGCCGAAGCCGGTTTCACTGACTGTAAGAAGCTTGCCGTTTTCGGGCATAATGCTCATACCGATAACCTCATCCTCAGCCTTGAGAGTGATAGCCTTCACACCGCTTGCAGTTCTGCCGAGAGGTCTTGCATCGCTTTCATTGAAGCGAATACACATACCCTTCTTTGTAGCAACAAGAAGCTGGTCATTACCTGATGTAAGCTTAACCCATGCAAGCTCATCATCCTCACGAAGAGTAATGGCAATAATACCATTTTTTCTGATATTTTTGTAAATATCAAGAGAGGAGCGCTTAATAAGTCCCTTTCTTGTAGCCATACAAAGATACAGACCTTCCTCCTCTTTGGGAAGGGGAATCATAGCGGAAATCTTCTCACCTGCTTCAATAGGAAGAAGATTAATAATATTTGAGCCACGGGCTGTCTTGTTTCCCTCGGGAATTTCGTAGCCCTTGAGCTTGAAGGTACGTCCTCTTGTTGTGAAGAACGAGATATAATCGTGTGTCGAAGCCGTAAACATCGTACGTACGATATCGTCCTCACGTCTTGTAAGACCCTTGACACCTCGTCCGCCTCGGCGCTGTGTCTGATACTCCGACATCGGGATACGCTTAAGTCGGATCGTAGCCATGT
>JAZSCI010000282.1:0-7029 GCA_045602865.1 Acutalibacteraceae bacterium | reverse complement strand
TGTATATGGCAGGTATATGGGAAACCCTTGAAAAGGAGAGTAAAAACAAATGAAATTGCCTTTTAATATAGACTTAAAAGATAAAGTTTGTGTCGTAACGGGCGGAGGCGGAGTGCTTTGCTCAACATTTGCAAAGGCAATTGCAAAGTGCGGCGCTAAGGTTGCTGTTTTAGACCTCCGAAAAGAAGCGGCAGATGTAGTTGCTGATGAAATCAAGGCAGAGGGCTTTACGGCAATCGGTGTGGCATGTAACGTACTGGAAAAGGAAAGTCTTGAAAACGCAAGAAGCATTATAAACGAGAAGCTCGGCACCTGCGATATCCTTATTAACGGAGCAGGCGGAAATCATCCCAGCGGTAATACAACAAAAGAGAAATTTGAAATGTGTGACCTTACCGACAAGGCAGATGATGTAAAAACCTTCTTCGATCTTGATTCAAAGGGTATTGAATTTGTTTTCAATCTCAACTTCCTCGGCACACTCATTCCCACACAAGTTTTCGCAAAGGATATGATCGGCAAGGAGTATGCAACAATAATCAACATTTCTTCCATGAACTCCTACAAGCCACTCACAAAAATCCCTGCATACTCTGCCGCAAAAGCAGCAATTTCAAACTTCACACAGTTTATGGCAGTTCATTTTTCTGAGGTTGGTCTCAGGGTAAACGCTATTGCCCCCGGCTTCTTCTGTACAAATCAGAATAAAGCTCTCCTCTATAACGATGACGGCTCTCTCACAGCAAGAAGCGAGAAAATCCTCGGACACACTCCCCTTGGCCGCTTCGGCACACCCGAGGATCTTACCGGAACACTTCTCTTCCTTGCTGATGAAGCTTATTCAAAATTCGTAACCGGTGTTGTTGTTCCCGTTGATGGAGGCTTCTCTGCATATTCAGGTGTATAAGCTTTAGTTCAAACCTCAAACAATGTTATAAATAAATCCCGCAGATGCATTAACACACATCTGCGGGATTTATTATTACATTCATTATCTGTTTCCGAACTGCTGCTTCATTCTCTGTTCCTTAGAAAGAATTCTTTTTCTGAGTCGGATGCTTTCGGGGGTAATCTCAAGAAGCTCATCATCTCCGATAAACTCCATTGACTGTTCAAGAGAAAGAACTGTATGCGGAATAAGTCGGAGTGCTTCATCACTTCCTGAAGCACGGGTGTTTGTCATCTGCTTTTTCTTGCAGACATTACAAACAATATCCTCGCTTTTTGAACATTCTCCTACAATCATACCCATATACACCTGAACACCGGGGCCTATGAACATTCTGCCTCTGTCCTGTGTATTGAAAAGTCCATAGCCTGTGCTTTCGCCATCCTCATGAGCAATAATTGAACCGTGCTCTCGCATCTGGATATCGCCCTTGTACTCCTCATACCCTGCGAAAAGGTTATTCATAATACCGTTACCGTTTGTATCTGTCATAAACTCGGAACGATAACCGATAAGTCCTCTTGCAGGAATTTTGAATTCAATGTGAGTTGAGCCGCCATCACGGACATCCATATTTTCCAGCTCACCCTTACGGGAGCCGATTTTCTGCATAACGGCACCTACATAATCCTCGGGCACCTCTACAATAAGTGTCTCCATAGGCTCAAGAAGTTCTCCGTTAGGGCCCTTCTTGTAAATAACCTGAGGCCTTGATACCTGGAACTCATAGCCCTGTCTGCGCATTGTTTCAATAAGAATGGAAAGGTGAAGCTCTCCTCTGCCGCTTACCTTGAAGCAGTCAGTTGATTCTGTTTCCTCAACGCGCATACTTACATTTGTTTCAACCTCTTTAAAGAGTCGGGCACGGATATTTCTTGATGTAACAAACTTACCCTCTCTGCCTGCAAAGGGGCTGTCATTAACCATAAAGTTCATTGAAATGGTAGGCTCATCAATTTCCACAAAGGGAAGCGGATCGGGGCAATCCTTGTCACAAGCGGTTTCACCGATATTGAGCTCTGCAATACCCGAAACAGCAACAAGATCACCCATCTTTGCCTCCTGACACTCAACTCGTGAAAGTCCCTCAAAATTGTAAAGCTTTACAACCTTAACATTCTGTGTTGAGCCATCGGTTTTGCAAAGAACAACATTCTGACCTACCTTTACACTACCTCTTTCCACTCTGCCTACACCTATTCTGCCAAGATAATCATCATAATCAAGACTGGAGAAAAGAAGCTGGAGAGGTCCGTTCATATCGCCCTGAGGAGGATCGATATTTTCAAGTATTGAATCAAGGAGAGGTCTCATATCGCCTTCTCTTACTGTATGATCAAGAGAGGCATAGCCATCTCTCGCAGAAGCGAATACAACGGGAAATTCAATCTGATCATCGTTTGCCCCAAGCTCAATGAATAAGTCAAGCACCTCATCAATAACCTCAAGAGGTCTTGCACCGGGACGATCAATTTTATTGATAACTACGATTGCCTTTTTTCCTAAAGCGAGAGCCTTCTTAAGAACAAATCTTGTCTGGGGCATACAACCCTCAAAGGCATCTACGAGCAACAGAACGCCATCAACCATCATCATTATACGCTCAACCTCACCGCCGAAATCAGCGTGACCGGGAGTATCAACGATATTGATTTTCACATCCTTGTAATGAATTCCTGTATTTTTGGAAAGGATTGTAATTCCTCTTTCCTTCTCAAGGTCATTCGAGTCCATAACTCTGTCATCAACCTGCTCATTGGAACGGAAAATTCCACTCTGATGAAGAAGCTGGTCAACGAGAGTTGTTTTACCGTGGTCAACGTGAGCAATAATCGCTACGTTTCTTATATCTTCTCTTCTATCCACTTTAATTTCACCTTCAAAAATAGTTTTAACTAAAAAATTATACCACCACAAATATAGATTATCAAGTTTTTTCATACTATTCATCATAGAAAATAACTAAATTCTCCCGATTGTTGTTATGCAATATGACATAAACTTTTGTCTTTTTCTTGAAAAATGCTGCTTTCTTTGATAATATTTATGTGGTGATAAATATGATTTTTAAAAATGTTCTTCTGGCAAGTGACTTTGACGGAACACTAAAAAATGATGAGGGTGTAATTACCCCTGATGTAATAGATGCTATCGGCAGATTTATGGAAAAGGGCGGTATCTTTACTGTGTGCACAGGCCGTATTTTTCAGGGCTTTCATATGTACAATCCAAAATACATTAATGGTCCTGTCTTACTGGGAAACGGTGCTATGGCTTATGATTACAAAGAAAACAAGGTTATTTTCAATGATGCCATCGGTCAGGAAGGAATCCCCGTAATTGAAGATATTCTGAAGCACTTCCCTAATGTGGCTGTGGAGCTTTACAATTTTCAAAAGGTATGTGCAATCAACCTTAATTCTCATTCCGAGCAGCACTTCACAAGTCAAGGAATAAACTTCGAGATAATCAACTCCCCGAAAGAGGCTACTCTTCCCTGGACAAAGGTAATGATCGCGGCTCACGGTTGCTCACAAGATGTGCAGAAGCTTTTAGATAATCACCCTGAAATAAATTACCTGAAAACAAATGGTGATTATGTAGAAATACTGAAAAAGGGCGTTGATAAAGGCACGGGGCTTCTCAGGCTTGCACGGGCGCTTGCCTGCAAGGAGCAGGACACCTATGCGGCAGGTGACGGGTACAACGATGTGGAAATGCTCGTTGCCGCAAATGGGGGCTTCGTTCCCGAAAACGGCTCCGAGGAAGCCTTGAGGGTAGCCAGATATGTTACTCGTTCAAATAACGAAGGCTGCATAGCTCATACTATAGAGATACTGGAAGAATTGTATAAGTAAACTATACAAGCAATAAACATAAAACAGATGATAAAACGACCTGTGAGGAATCAAGCTAAATCCTCACAGGTCATTTGTTTTCCGGTTATTTACTTGTATTTTTTATCAATAATTTCCCAGGAAATATTTATAAAAAACAACGGCATTTCCGATTGCTTTAAGGGAAATATTTTCATTCTCCGAATGAACGCTTGCAAATTGTTGAGAGTTCATTTCAATAGGAGCAAATCGTAAAACACAGGGGCAGATTTCGCACAGATGCCGTGCATCCGTACCCGCAGGAAGAATATACGGCGCAGTGATAACCTCAGGAAAAATTCTGTTAATACAATCCATTGTGTATTTGTACGCACTGCTTTCCATATCCGCACTCCGGGGAAGCTCGTTCCCCTCACCATCCTGTATGGTAACACCATACTTTTCTGCAATTTTATAAATACTCTCAAGATCCTTTTCAAAATCCTTTTTATCAATAGGGCGAAGCATAGCCCTTGCCACGCATTTTTTTGTTTCGTATGAGCCTTCTATAAAATTGAAGCTGCAGCCCGTACCTACCATAGCACCCGCCTGAGGATTAATTTTAGGCATCACTGTTTTCAGCAATGTACCGAAGCACCAAAGATTACTGAACAAAAGCCTCATAACAAAGGGTGTGTACGGACAAAGAGCTTCAAACATAGCCTTGACCTGAGGATGTAACCTTGTAATGAAAACACCTGAGGAATTCACTTCATTTATAAATCCCGACATCCTTGCTACGGGGGTATTCGAATTACCTGCAAGACCGGTGTGCGTATTGCCCTCGGAAGCCGTGCAGATTATTCTGTGTCTGCCCTTTTCGTGAACTGCCACCATTGCGCATTTGCTTTTTATTCCTGCCAGCGGCGGATCAATTATAGCACCGCCTTCATCAAGCACAAGCTCAAGCTCTATGCCCTTTTCCTTGAAATATGTTAAAACCTGAGGTATACCGTCTCCGCCCGTTTCCTCATTGTGTGAAGAGCCGATATAGATGTTACATTCGGGCATAAAGCCTTCCGCCAAAAGCTCCTCAAGAGCCTGAAATTCGGCAAAAAGCGATGTTTTCGTATCAACTGTACCTCTGCCCCACAAGGCATCTTCGAACACCTCTCCGCAGAAGGGCGGATGCTCCCATTCCCCTGATGCAGATACCACATCGTGGTGGGACATAATCATAATATTTCTTTTTTCGTTTTTCCCCGTAAGCTTATACAACCAACAATCGTTGCTGAAAATCTTTCTTTCACAATATTTATGAACAAGAGGAAAAAGCTCCTCCATTACATTACGAAGCTTACCGAACTCCGTATCATCATATTCATTTTCAGAGGAAACTGTCTCGCATTTTATCATACGTGAAAGCCTTTGCGCATATTCCAGCTGCTCTTCCACGGTTTTATGCTCAAGAGCTTTTCCGAGCTTTCTGCTCTTTGTCCCCGACAGAATCGCATTTGCTGTAAGTACTAAAATAAATATCAACGCCGCTACCAAAGCAACACCCAGAATGATTTTAATCATCATCAACACCTCCCGTGTATTATATCACGAAAAGAAAAATAATCAAGACAACAAAGTATCTGCCCAAACGCAAAGGAAATACAAACAAAAAAACGCAGACCTGAATTAACAAGTCTGCATTTTGTCTTAATTGATATTTCTTTAAGCTCTATAAAATCAGTTGAACTTGGGAAGATAATCGCCGTGAGCCTCAATAAGGTCATCAACCATCTTCTTTATTGTATCAATATCAAGCTCGCTACCGGTGTGGGGATCAAGCATAGCAGCCTGATAAATGTGCTCCTTCTTACGAGTTCTCGCCGCCTCAATTGTAAGAAGCTGAACATTGATATTTGTCATATTCATAGCTGCACACTGAACAGGAAGAGCACCTACATAGCAGGGATTTACACCCTTACCGTTTACAAGACAAGGCACCTCAACACAAGCCTCTGAAGGAAGGTTTGTAATGAGCCCGTTATTAAGAACGTTACCGCCAATCTGATAGGGAGAATTGGTAACAACAGACTCCATAATATGAGAAGCGTATTCATTACTGCGCTTATGCTCCTTAACACCATTTGCAAGAAGCTCTTCATACTCCTTCTTCCAGCCGGCAATCTGATTCACACAACGCCTGGGATATTCATCAAGAGGAATATTGTATCTCTCGATAAGCTCAGGGTACTTACTCTTTATGTAGAACATATTGTACTCACTGTTGTGCTCACTGGACTCTGTACAATAATAACCGAAATTCTTTATGTAATCGAATCTTACCTTATCTTTGAAATCAGCCTCTGCCATTTTGGCATCAACGCGCTTTTTGATTTCGGGATAAAGGTCGTTGCCGTCCTTATCATTGATTTCAAGAAGCCAAGCCATATGGTTGATACCGGCAATAAGATCGCGTCTGCCTTCAACCTTATCCTCAAGACCTACCTCATTCAGCAAATCCTTTGAGCAGGACTGCACACTGTGACAAAGGCCTACTGTATTTACTCCTGTATATCTCTGCATATAGCCTGAAAGCATAGCCATAGGATTAGTGTAGTTAAGGAAAAGAGCATCAGGGCAAACCTCTTCCATATCTGCTGCAAAATCTGCCATTACGGGAATTGTACGAAGAGCTCTCATAATTCCGCCTATACCGAGAGTGTCAGCAATAGTCTGGCGAAGTCCGTATTTCTTGGGAACCTCAAAGTCAATAATTGTACAAGGATCATAAAGACCAACCTGGATAGCATTTACAACAAAGTTTGCTCCGCGAAGAGCATCCTTTCTGTTTTCTACACCAAGATAGCACTCTATCTTGCCGTAGCCGCCCATAGTTTTTTGCATTGCCTCGAGAATTGTTTTGCTCTCATTAAGACGCTCCCCATCAATATCATAAAGAGCAAATACGCTGTCTCTGAGAACCTCGGAGCACATACAGTCACCAATAACATTTCTGGCAAAAACTGTACTGCCTGCACCCATAAATGTAATTTTCATACCTATCACATCCTTATTCTATATAACAAATCCGCCGTTGACTGACAGAACCTGTCCTGTAATAAACCTTGCCTTATCTGAGGCAAGAAAAGCCACCGCAGAAGCTATGTCCTCTGCCTCGCCTAAAACTCCCATAGGTGTTTCTTCCCTGAGAAGCTCCTTATCATTTTCCGAGAAGCTGCTCATCATATCGGTCATAACAACACCGGG
>JAZSCI010000281.1:0-2928 GCA_045602865.1 Acutalibacteraceae bacterium | reverse complement strand
GATTGTGTTATGCCTAGCAGAAATGCCCGACACGGACATATATTCACCTGGAATGGCATAATAAATCTTAATAATGCAAAGTACAGAGATGATGATACCCCCATCGATCCGCAATGTGATTGTCCTACCTGCAGAAGACACTCCAGAGCTTATCTTCACCACCTGTTTAAAGCAAAGGAAATTCTTGCTATGAGATTAGCTGTTACGCATAACCTTTATTTTTACAATAATCTTATGTGCAGAATCAGAGAAGCTCTTGATGAAGGTACATTTACTGAATTCAAGGATAAATATGTAGATTTACTTGATACAAGGATATAAATAATTCTATTTCAGTAAAATTCCGAAAATAACACACTAAATATTCAAAAAAGACTTGTATATTTTTATTTTTTCGTTATAATATGAAAGTATGAAAATTTTGGGAGGATTTAATTATGTTTAATCTTATCACACTTACAGGTGCAGCTGCTCCCGGTGGAAAAAGCAGTATGACATCACTTCTTCTTATGGGTGCTCTTTTTGCAGCTATGTATTTTCTTATGATTCGTCCTCAGAAGAAAAAGCAAAAAGAAGATCAGCAGATGCGTGATTCCATTCAGATCGGTGATGAAATCACAACAATCGGCGGTATTATGGGCAGAGTTGTAACTGTAAAGGAAGACAGTATTGTTGTTGAAACAGGTGCAGACAGAACAAAGCTTAAGTTCCAGCGTTGGGCAATCCAGACTAACGATACCGCTAACGAGCGTATGGCTGCTGAAAGAAAGGCTGCCGAGGATGCAAAGAAAGCAAAGTCAGAGCAGGATGCTATTGACAATGCAGTAAACGGCAAGATTTCAAAGAGAAAGAAAAAGGTTGAAAACATCGGCTCTGTTGAGGATATTAAGACTCAGGAAGATGAAGCTAAAGCCGAAGAAAAAACTGAAGAATAATTCATAAAAACGAAATGCTCCGCATACCATTGAATAAAATGGTTTGCGGAGGTTTTTTATGTCTGAAAAGAAGAAATTTAATAATAAATTATTTCTGGATTCCATAAAGGTTCCTTTGGTATTATCCGGGGTAGCGGCATTAATATGCCTCCTTGTGTTTTCAATTATTGCGTTTCTTTATCTGAAAACAAACAATAAATTCATAATTATATATCTGCCTTATGGATTTATTGCTGTAGTTAGCTTCATAAATGCTATAATTCTACAAAGAAAAACAAAGGGGAGAGGCTTTTTAAGCGGAATTATCAGTGGTAGCATACTGGGAATACTTCTTTTTGTTATATTGTGTACGATTTCTCGCTTTAGCATTTCATCAAATATTCTTATTATTCCACTTCTGTCGATTGTTTCAGGCTTTGTGGGCGGAATAACGTCTGTGAATATTTAGAATTAAGGAGTTATATGATGTTGAAAAAAAGTGTTGTAATCAGAACACCGAGAATCAAGAGAATACCACACGGAATTAACTATGGTTATCTGATTATATTCTCGATATTCATTTGCGGGTTAATTATCGGTGTACATTTAATAAGCGTAACAAGTGAAGAAATACAATCACTGACAAATACAATAATTAAAAATATATTAAGCGCCCAGGCAGATAGCAGTATATTCACAATATTTTGTGGCTATTTGTTCATTTTCATAATGTTGTTTTTTCTTTGTTGTTTGTTGGGGTTATGTCCTTTGGGTATTCCGATTATAATAACATTACCCATTATTTCAGGGACAATAATAGGCGCGTTTTACTCATCATTGTACTTGAACAATGGTTATAAGGGACTTCTATTTTGTATCTGTATTTATACACCCGCTTTATCAATTATACTGTCATCGCTTATCAAATGCTGCTCAGATAGCTGTCTGATGTCAGTAGATATTGCAGGATTAGTTTTCGGATTAAACAAAACGGACAAACAAAAAGACAGGTTAAAAGATTATCTTTTAACCTGCCTTGCAACAATTTTTCCCGTTATTGCGGCATCAATGTTATGCTCAATATGCTTTACTCTTATGCACAATTTATTTGGTGTCCTTTAAAGTGTTGGAATTATCAGATTTTTTTTCTTTTTTCATATCCAGGTCAGGCCTTTTGGGAGCTTTTATCTGACTCAACGGATTAGCATCTGCTGCAATCTGTAATTGTTCATTAACGATATGAGTATAAATCTGTGTAGTGCTCAGACTTTCGTGACCAAGAATTTCTTTTATAGATAACAAATCCACCTTGCCGTGCTGATACATTAAGGTAGCTGCCGTATGTCGGAGCTTATGGGTTGATAAATGTCTGTCGGATAATCCTGCCTTTTCTAATGTGTTTTTTATAATAAGCTGAACGGTTTTGTTACTTATGCGAGCCTTTTGCCTGCTGATAAATAAAGCGGCTTTGTCAGATTGCTTAACACCATCAACATGTCGGAAGGGGAGATAAGCATTAATCGCATCAACACAGGCATCGTTAAGGTATATAGTGCGCTCTTTTCCGCCTTTACCGGTAACAACCATGGTATTATTAGAACGAATATCCGTTAAATTCAACGAAACCAGCTCAGACAGTCTCAATCCGCAATTAAGGAACAGTGTTATAATACAATAATCGCGTTCACGATATTTACCGTCAACCGAGTTAAGCAAAAGAACACTTTCTTCAAGTGTGAGGTATTTAGGTAAGGTTTTGTTGATTTTGGGATTATCAAGCTCCTGAAGAGGATTATCTTCAATATAATGCTTCTGCACAGAAAGAAATTTGTAAAAAACGCGTAGTGTAGTAGCTTTTCTTGCTCTGGTTTTTTCATTATTTCCTCGTTCATTTTTACAATAAACAAGAAACTCGTAAGCATCTGCCAATGTAACAGAAGCCGCAAGCTCAATCGTGACATCAGAAACATCTATTTCCTGAAAATCAATATCGCTATCAACTAAACCCCTTGAT
>JAZSCI010000280.1:0-2220 GCA_045602865.1 Acutalibacteraceae bacterium | reverse complement strand
CTTTTGAAATGACTTTACCTGAGTTTTCTAAGCTTTCTCTTGAAGCTAAAAATACTATTCCGATTACTGCTCAGTGCACTGTTTTTGCTGAAAGTGAGGTTATTTCTCTTGTTGGCGAGGGAAAGCCTATGGATGAAATTGCAGCAGGCATTCAGCTTGCCGTTGCAAAAAGATGCTTTGTAATGGCAAAGAAAGCAGGAGCTACAGACAGCATTACACTTACGGGTGGTTGTGCAAAGAATGAGGGCTTGAAGAAGGCGATCGAGAAGGTTCTTAAAATCAAGGTTGTTGAGCTTTCTACCGATCCTCAGCTTATGGGTGCTTTAGGTGCTGCTGAATATGCTCGGCAGAAGGGTATGGCACAAGGAGTTTGATTATGTTGGATATTGTATTGATTATAGTTGCAGTTTTAGTAGCTTTATTTGCTCTTACATTTATTTTGTATTTCTTTAATCTTGATATGAAGCTTATAAATAAGGTATACAGACTTATGCAGAAGCATTATGATAATATGAAAAGGGATAAGAAGCTCTGATGAAATTCTATGATTCATTAATTAATGATTTTTTCGCGTTATGTAATGAGCTTTCAAAGAATTATAAGCCCTATAATGACAGCCTTTGTTGTGAAAATTTGCAGCATCAGGAGATTATCCTTAAAAGAGATCCCGCCTTTGAGCTTGATGGTACAGGGTTTAATCTTGTTACATCGGAAGATATTGAGAGCGGTGTAACTATTATAGGCAGGGACTTGTCGGAGATTAAGAAGGATTGTCGTTTTTGTCGCGTTACAATCATACAAACGGATGATTTTGATGATGAACAGAATGCGCACAAACTTATCCGAAAAGCAGAATATGTTAAATATCACATTTTCCCCGAGGGCTACATGATGAGAATATCTACCGAGGGCTTCAGGGAAAAAGTCAGGATTTCCAAGGAAGCCCTTAAGAAGAATCTTTCGTTTTATACGGTAGGAAATCTGTTTATAAAAGAAAGTCTCGGAATCCCCGGCATAAAAGCCGCCAAAGTTTTTTATATATGTGATGAATGCTTTGAATATAATGCGGTTTTAAAATTGGGGGAGAAGGCAGAGGAAATCACAAATGCCCTGAATCATATTGTGAACAACCTTAATTTCGATTGTAATGTCTGTAAGCTTAAGTCTGTTTGTGATGAGGTTGAAGGAATGCGAGAGCTTCATTTTAAGAGTAATATGTCTGCAACAGTAGAATAATGATTTATTTATACATTATTTAACTTGACATTGAGTTTTGTTTATTTTATTATATATTTGAACGTTTATGTTTGAAAATGAAAAGAAGGATGTGTCTTAATGAATCCACAGTATGAAGCATTGTTTACCCCTTGGAAAATAGGCAATGTTGAAATCAAGAACAGAATTGTTATGTGCCCTATGGGTGGTACATCACTTTTCGGTTGGTTTGAGCTTGGCGGTTGTCATTTCGATAAAGAGGCAGCTAAGCTTTTCCTTGAAAGAGCCAACAACAATGTTGGTCTTATTATCCCCGGTATCGCACCTTTACGCGACACATTCTGGGGTAAATGGCTCTGGCAGAACCCCAAGATGTTTGATGAGCTTAAGGTGTTTATGGATGAAATCCATGCAACGGGCGCAAAGCTCTTCGTTCAGCTTACAGCCGGTATGGGAAGAAGCTGGGCTATTACAGAGCTTATTGCTCCTCTTCACAAAAACAAATTTACCCGCGCACTTATCAAGCCTGTTATTGATACTTCTCATGAGCTTGCTTCTCCCAGTCCACAGAAATCCCGTTGGGCACACGATATTGAGTGTCCTGAAATGACTGTTGAGCAGATCCACGAGATTATTGAGGCTTTCGCAAAAACTGCAAAGCTTTGCCGTGATGCAGGTGTTGACGGTGTTGAGGTTCACGCTGTTCACGAGGGTTATCTTCTTGACCAGTTTGCAATTGAATATTTCAATAAGCGTACCGATGAGTACGGCGGAAGCTTTGAGAACAGATATCGTTTTGCAGTTGATGTTGTTAAGGCAATTAAGGCTGCTTGCGGTGATGATTATCCCGTTTCTCTTCGTTACTCTGTTGAGTCCAAGATGAAGGACTTCTGCTACGGTGCAATGCCTGGCGAGGATTACACAGAGGTTGGTAGAGCTATGCCCGAATCCGAGAAGGCTGCAAAGTATCTTCAGGATGCAGGTTACGATATGCTTAATGCTGAT
>JAZSCI010000279.1:0-2227 GCA_045602865.1 Acutalibacteraceae bacterium | reverse complement strand
CTGCAGACAGGCTTCCGCCTTTCAAAGGCAAATCGGGCAAAAGTACCGAAACATCGCCGTTTAAGGCTGGTTCGGATATACCTTACCCACTCTATATATTAATATCCGAAGCCGTTGTCAAAATAACTGCTGAAGGGGTTTTCGGTTGTAGGCTCCTGCTCGGGTACGGCATTTTGTCCCTTATCCTCTATAAGCTTAACCTTAACATCAAACTTTGTGCTGATTGAACCGCTGTTAGAGAGTCGACATACGGATAGCGTGATGGTATCTCCTACCATTGAGCCCTCAATTTTTTCAAGGAGAATATCTGTGGTAGTGAGAGCCTCGCCATCTACCGCGGTGATAATGTCGCCGACCTTTACTCCGTTTGCGGCAAGGTCACTATCCTCTGTAAGTGCAGCAATTACGATTGAACCATAGGGCAGGTTGTTTTTCCATGCAATTGCAGAGTAGGTGTAGTCGCTTGATACTGTGTAGTAGGAAATACCAAGCATTGGTCTGTTGGTAACATAGCCGTTTTCCATAAGCTCGTTGTAGATTTTGAGCATTGTGTTGGAAGGAACAGAGAAGCCCATGCCTTCATATTCTGTGCTTGTAATTTTTGAGGAGTTAAGACCTATAACCTGACCATATTCATTTACAAGTGCACCACCCGAGTTGCCGGGGTTGATTGCCGCATTATGCTGAATACAGGGAAGGTCGTATGAGCTTGTAGCAGAAGCGATAGGTCTGTCTATTGCGCCGATAATACCGCTTGTGAAGGAGCCGTAGAACACAGTTCCGCCGGGATTGCCGATAGCGTATACTGTCTGACCGACTGTAAGCTTGTCGGAGTTACCGAAGGTTGCTGCCTTGAAGCCGGTAGCCTTTACTCTTACAACACCTATGTCGGTTTTTGTGTCATAGCCTACTATGTCTGCATCAAGCTCCTTTTCATCGCTGAATTGGATTTGTACACTTATTCCGCTATCTGAAATAACGTGTGCAGCGGTGATAATGTAAGTATATTCCTTGTTTTCATCTTCGCCAACGATTATACCTGAGCCTTCACCGATTTTTTCGTTTTGTGCATATACAATAACACCAACGTTAATGTCCTTTACAGCTTCATAAACCTGCTCTGCAGTCATAGGACCTTTGCCTGAGTATTCAGAGAAGGAAATAGGAGAGTCCTCAGTATTGGGGGAAACAATTGAGTTTTCTTTTTTATTATCGTTATTGCCTGCCGCAGGCTTGTCAGAGCCTGAAGAGAGCTTTCCTTCGTTAGATATGGAAAAGCCTATTGCAATTGAAGCTATTACGATGCAAACACAGAGAAGAATGGCAAATATCTTTTTGCCGGGATCCTTTTTGCTTTTCTTCGGGGTTGCATAGTATTGACTGTACTGAGGCGAATATGACGGTTGATTATTCTGTGGGCGATATTGCTGATAGCTTTCGTTTTCAACCCTTTCGTTGTAGGGGGTATTGTTGCCGTAGGGAGCATTTCCGCTATATGGGGTACTTCCGTTATAGGGATTGCTTTCGTGGGTTGAATAGCCCTGCTGTGGATTGTAGGGCTGTTGTGGCGGAATATTGTTTTCGTTGTTGTATCCGCCGTTTGTGTAATTGTCGTTCATAATATCTTCCTTTCACCCTAATTATTTAGGTAGCTTGACTGTAAATTTAGTGTAGTTATCAGGTTCGCTTTCAACAGTAATTGTACCGCCGTGCAGGTCTACAATACTTCTTACAAGGAATAGCCCGAGACCTGTATTTTTCACATCAGTGCTTCTTGATTGATCAACCTTATAGAAGCGTTCAAATATTCTTCTCAGATCCTTTTTTGGAATGCCCTTTCCCGTGTTAGTTATTGTGAAATATGCGAATTTTTTGTCGGAATGTGTTTCGACTGATATTTTGCCGCCCTCGTTTGTGAATTTAACGGCATTATCAACAAGGTTATATATTACTCTGTCAATCATAGGACCATCAGCTCTTATGCTTGTTGATTCAAGTGCATCGAAGCCTTCAACTTCGATTTTCTTGTTTGATATAAGCTGCTCAAAGCCGAGGAAAACGGAAACAATTCTTTCGGAAAGAAAAACATCCTCATAGGTCATATTAACATTGCCTGATTCAATGTTGGAAATGTTGAGCATCATATCAACCATACCTGATAGTCGGTTTATTTCGGAAACTACAATTTCCAGATAATAGTGTTGCCTTTCCTGAGGGATTGTGCCAT
>JAZSCI010000278.1:0-4694 GCA_045602865.1 Acutalibacteraceae bacterium | reverse complement strand
ATTATACTTGCAGGAAACATTATTTTCGCCAACATATCCGAGGGTGTACACATATAATAGATTTTTCCTGTAGGGATTTTCAGCTTCTCACCACACCTGACAGGCTTGTTTTTTCTGCTTTCCAGATATTCCCGAAGCTTTTTGTCCCAGGTCTCATCAGAGGTCTCCTCAAATGCCTTTGAAAGCACATTAAGTAATGCTCTTTCATTGCCGCCTTCATCAATGCAGGAATTCATAGTGGCAACCACTGCATTATACTGAGGTACATAGGAAATAAGCTGCCCGAACATTCCCGTCATACTGAAAATACCGTTTTTAATCCAGAAAAGATAGCCGTAGCCCTCTCCCTCTCTGAATTCAACCTGAATTTTTGTGGCTTCCCGTGTCCAGTTTTCGGGGATAATCTGCTTACCCTCATATTTTCCGCCGTTTCCGTAGCACTGAGAAATTTTCGCAAGGTCTCTGAGCTTAAGATAACAACCCGTACCACCAATACATTCGCCGATTTCATTGGTTTCCCACGCAGGAGTATCAATTCCCAGGGGTACAAAAAGTCGGGGTGTAAGATAATCCACAAGATTTTGTCCTGAAAATTTCTGTACCAGAGCCGCAACCACATGAGCATCATTGTTACTGTACAGAAAGCCCTTATCCTTTCGGAAGGGTGCTTTCATAAACATTTCCATATAATTCCCTGTCATATCCTGCAAAAAGCTGAATTTTTTATTACTGCTCATAGTGAGTACGGAACGAACAGTAAGGTTTTCCCATTCATCCCCTTCACAGGCTTTATATTCGGGGAACAAATCTATAAGCTTTGAATCAAGAGAGAAAAGACCTTCCTCAATAGCAAAGCCTGCGGCAGTAGCCACAACAGATTTTGTAACAGAGAATAATGTATGGGGCATATCAGCAGAATAAGGGTAGGCATACTCCTCAAAAAGGGTTTCTCCGTTTTGCACAATCAGAAGTCCGTGGTTTTCCACATTACATCTTTCAAGCTCCTGATAATATTTCAAAATCCATTCCGATGAAAGCTTTGATTTTGTAAGCATAATCACGCCCCCCAAAATTAGTATAGTTTTATTTTATCACCCTTCACACGGTAAGACAATAGTATACAAAAAGAAAATGCCCCGCAGAGCCATAAATCCCTGCGAGGCAAAAGAATTGTTTTTAAATTTTATGCGCTTTGTCTTCCGACAATGTTTACAACCTCGGCATAATCGCTTACATCCACAGTTCCGTCACCATTGGTATCAACCGCCTTTGCGTAATAACCCTCAAGTTCACTGAAATTGTTGATAGCACGACCAACCTCAAATGCATCCATTACATCACAAACACCGTCTCCGTTGGAGTCGCCTGTTACAACGACCTTATAGTCTACTCTCTTCTGATTGTTATAAATCGTGATGGTTGAGCCTGTACCCCACATATGCTTACCATTTACAAAAATACTTCCAAGCAGCTGTATATCATCTGCTTCGCCCAATTCAACAATCTGATAAAGATTTTTCATATTATATACATCGGTATAAATAATGTTTTCTGTATAATCAATATGTGCATTAGGCTTTGCATAAACATCGAGAGCCACAAAATTAATGGAATTTGCATTGGCATAATCATGTGCCACGCCACCCCTGATACCGTGAATAACCAAATCCGTGCTGAAATTATAGAAAGCATTATCCTCTATTTCAGTAACAGAAGGAGAAATAATCACCTTTTTGAGTGTACTGCAGTCACCAAAGCGATATGCTTTGAGGGTTTCCACATCATAAGGAATTTCAATTTCGGAAAGTCTCTCGTTGTTCATATAGATATTGATGACATTCTGAAGATGTACCTCTCCTGCTTCGGGGTGCTGGAGATCCATATTGCACCAGGATTCAACAGAAGGTATATCTATTCTGCCTATGTGCTCAAGAGAATCACCTATGAATCTTAAGGATTCAGGAATAACCAAGCCTGTTACCTCGTGAAGCGAATCATCTGCAATACCTAAAGTTCCTTCCTTAACAACAAGATCGTTTGCATAAGAAGCTACAAGATAATTACCTACATAATAGGTTGTTGCATTTCCGGATGTGTATTTTGTATATTCAAATGCATCCTTACCTATTCTTTCAAGATTATCGTGAAGAGCAACGCTTATATTTTCATCAAGAAGCATAAAGGCGTAATCTTCAATTACTCTTGTCTCTTCGGGAACAACATAATCCTCAGCAGGATTTTTGGTTGATAAAAGTAATGTTGATTTATCCTTTGTAAAGAGAACATTGTTTACTGCTATAAAATAAGGGTTATTATAGGAGCACTTAATAACTGAAATATTCTCTGTAAGATGGAATGCGGTAGGATTAAATTCTCTTAAGGATGTGGGGAAATACACCTTGTAGAATGCGCTACCTGCAAAAGCATAGTCGCCTATACTTATAAGATTGTTATTGAGAATAAGCTCATCAAGCTCTTGAGTGCCCTCAAAAGCGTGTGCGCCGATATACTTTAAGCACTCACCGAAATTAATCTTATCAAGTACAAATGTACCAAAGAATGAATAGTCACCAATTCTGATAAGAGAGTCGGGAAGATTAAGAACCTTTACCGTATCAGGTGCATCATAGAATGCATAGTCTGCAACTGTTATGGTACCATCCTTGACAGTAACCTCCTGTGCGTCACTGTTGCTTTCGATAAGGTGCTTACCAATATAAAGCATACTGTCCTGCCAGTTATTTGCATCCTTATAATATCCGCAGTTCTTAAATGCATCCTCTCTGATTTTCACGGGAACATCAGGAATATTTATTTCAGTAAGATTGGGACAAACGAAGAACGCTCTTTTGCCGATTTCCTTTACACCCTCGTGGAAGGTAACACTTTTAAGTGCTGCATATTTTGCGAAAGTGCAAGGCTTAACTTCATCCACATTTTCGGGAATAACAAGGTCTTCCACAAGCTCACCCCAAAGGTAGAGATTTGCTCCTGTGTATAAGGGGTTGCAGGTATAAGACGGGAAGTCTATTCTACACCATGCCGCTAAATCGTGTATATATATTCCTTCAAGAGAAGTACAGTTTGAAAAAGAACCTCTTGTTCCGCCGATTTGCTTTATGGAAGAAGGAAGAATTATAGCCTTCAAGGAGCTGCAGTTATAGAATGCAAAGTTTCTTATGTATTCTACACTGTCAGGGATATAAACGGATGTGATTTTGGTACAACCCTTAAAAGCACTTACACCTATACTCTTAACTGGTAAACCTGCATACTCATCCGGAATAACAATTGCGCCTGTGGCATTAACATCACAACCGCTTACTGAGTAATAATCTGAACCGCTGGGGCGTGTAAAGGAGAGATATTCTGATGAATCCTCTATACCCTCTCCGCACATTGTACAAGTACCGTCTTCAGCTAAAATATGATCACCGTAACCGCCTATTTTAGTATCGTGTACAGTACCGCAAACGGAGCAGTTATAAATACAGCCGCCGCTTCTCAGACAATGAACTGCCAGACTTTCCACAAATGTGTAAGTCTCTTCACCCGTACAATTAAAGTGCACCTTTTCATAGCCTAATTTACTTACCTGGCTGATAGATGAAGTATTACCTACATCAAGGGTTTTAAGGGTTTCATTAAACTGTTCTTCCGTGCCACGATAGAAAATATGGTGTACGTTCAGGCTCCACTGAGAAGTAGATTTGTCGGTAAGACTTATGCCACCCGGTAAGCTGATAGAAGCGAGTCTGTAATCCACTGCGTAGGTGCTGAAAGCAAACTTAGACATACTTTCCACAGAATCGGGAATGTAAACGTTTATCAGCTTGCTGCAGCATTTAAAAGCACCCATACCAATCGTTTTAACACTATCGGGGATAACAATGCTTTCAAGATTTTCACACCAACTGAAGGCGTTTGCACCTATGGCTGTAATGCCTGACGGAAGCTTTACTGACTTTAAGTTCGTACAGGATGAGAAAAGGGACTCTGCAGTAAAGAGAGTTGTTCCTCCTGCGTTCCTTATATCATCGTAAACAACACTGTCAGGAATAACTATACTTTCCAGACCGGAATTTGAAAAAGCAGCCATTCCAAGATGTGTTACGCTATCGGGAAGTGTAATTGCTTTAAGCATTTTGCAATTTGCAAAAGCATTTCTGCCTATGTACTTTACACCGTGAGGAACATTGATTTCTTCAAGTGCAGTTGCATAGTAAAATGAACATGAACCTATTCTTACAATGGTATCGGGTAAAGTTACCTTTGTAATGCCTTCACATTCACGGAATCCGTCGGCAGCAACTTGTGATACAAGTATGCCTTCGTAAATATCAGGGATTACTACCTCACCTGTTATATTTTTATCCTTGGCGGCAACCGAATAATATGTGCCGTCACTACTTAAGGTAAAGGTAAGTAAATCCAGAGTAGGATCAGCCGCATGTACCAGACTGAAATTCGCACAAATCGACAAGCAAATTGCAAGACTTAGTACCAACGAAACAACTTTTCGCATTTTCATAAAAATACCTCCTGAATAATTTACATTTTCTTTTTCCCGGGTGTATTTCCCTTAAGCACATTTTATTCTACGACCACAAAAAATTTCAATACACATCCCCGAAATGCAGAAAAATCGTGCAGAAACGCAAGAAAAAAGTGCGCCAACCGAAGTTAACGCACCC
>JAZSCI010000277.1:0-9440 GCA_045602865.1 Acutalibacteraceae bacterium | reverse complement strand
GCCTGCGGAGAAGGTCCTAACGGTAAAAAGCAGGAATATGATTTCGAGGGTTATATTGACCTTGTAAAGAAGTATCAGCCTCAGGCAACTGTTTTCCACGATACGGGAATAATCCGTTGGTGCGGAAACGAGGGCGGAATTGCTCCCTTTGCACAATGGGCGGTTGTTCCCGTGGAGCTTTGCCCTATGAACGAGCCACAGACTGAGGGCAGTTTAATGGAAGGTGCTCTCCCCTACGCCTACAACACCGATATGACAATCGGCACACTCCAGCAGATAATGTACTCAAAAGGTCTTGTTTTTGCACCCTCAGAGGCAGATATGTCAATCCGTAAGGGTTGGTTCTATCACGAATATGAGGAGCCTCATTCTCTTGAAAGACTTTTCAACACCTATCTGTGTACAGTGGGTAACAATTCCACCTTCAATCTCAATATCCCACCTATGCCCAACGGAAAATTCAATGATAAGGATGTTGAAAGGCTTCGCCAGTTAGGTGAGCTTATCCGTAAGGAATTCAGCCGTAATTTAGCGGAAGGACTCCAGCCTGAGCTTCACAAGGGTTGCGGTGAAACACAACCCGATTACATTCTAAGACTCAAGAGAAAAGAAAAAATCCGTTATATTGAAATAGCGGAAAGAATCAGCGAAGGTCAGAGAGTGGAAAGCTTCACCCTTCTTTACAAGGATGAAAATAATCTGTGGTCAAAGGCTGAACAGGGTACAACTATCGGAAGCAGAAAAATCATAAAGCTTGATGAGGATGATGATATCTGCACAGATAAAATAATGCTCCGTATAACCTCAAGCCGCGACATCCCCGACATTGAGTGGATCAAGGTTTACTAATATGAAGCCTTAATTATATACACTTTTACACATTGACAATCCATAAAAATACAAGTAAAATATATCCGTGGAGAGTTGTCTTTCCACAGATAACTATATCAGATAAAGAAGGTAAATTATATGATTAACATTCCTGAAATTAAGCTTGGAATTGTGGCAGTATCCCGTGACTGCTTCCCTATGACTCTTTCCGAGGGAAGACGTGCCGCAATTTGCAAGGAATATGCAAAATTCGGTGAAATTTATGAGTGTCCTGTTTGTATTGAAAATGAAAAGGATATGCTCAGGGCTCTTGATGATGTAAAGGCAGCAGGCTGTAATGCTCTCTGTATTTATCTCGGAAACTTCGGTCCTGAAACTCCCGAAACACTTCTTGCAAGATATTTTGAAGGTCCTGTTATGTACTGTGCCGCAGCTGAGGAAAGTGAGGTTGACCTTCTCGATGGCAGAGGCGATGCTTACTGCGGTGTTCTCAACCTCAGCTACAACCTTAATCTCAGAAGCATCAAGGCGTACATACCCGAGTATCCCGTAGGCGATGCGGCAGAATGTGCAAAAATGATTGCAGATTTTGTTCCCGTAGCAAGAGCAATCCTGGCACTTAAAAACCTTAAAATCATTTCCTTTGGTCCTCGCCCTCAGGATTTCCTTGCTTGTAATGCACCTATCAAATGTCTTCACGATTTAGGTGTTGAAATTGAAGAAAACAGTGAGCTTGACCTTTTCGCTTCCTTTAATGCACACGCAGGTGATGAAAGAATCCCTCAGGTTGTAGCAGATATGGAAAAGGAACTGGGAGAAGGCAACAAAAAACCTGAAATTCTTGAGAAGCTTGCACAGTATGAGCTTACTCTTCTTGACTGGATTGAGGCTCACAAGGGCGCAAGAGAATATGTTGCAATTGCAGGAAAATGCTGGCCCGCATTCCAGACAGAGTTCAAATTCGTTCCCTGCTATGTAAACAGCAGACTTGCCGCCCGCGGTATCCCCGTATCCTGCGAGGTTGATATTTACGGTGTTCTGTCAGAATACATCGGTGCTTGTGTAAGTAACGATGCAGTTACACTTCTTGATATTAACAACTCTGTACCCCGTGATATGTACGATAAGGAAATTGCAGGCAAGACCGCTTATAGCTTCACAGACACATTTATGGGCTTCCATTGTGGAAATACTCCTGCCTGCAAGCTCAGCTTCTGTGAAATGAAATATCAGAAGATTATGGCTCGTTCACTTCCCAAGGAATTCACAAACGGAACACTTGAGGGCGATATCATCCCCGGTGACATTACATTCTTCCGTTTACAGTCAACTGCTGACAGTAAGCTTCGTGCTTATGTGGCTCAGGGCGAGGTGCTTCCCGTTGCAACCCGCTCCTTCGGTGGTATCGGTGTATTCGCAATTCCCGAAATGGGCAGATTCTACCGCCACGTTCTTATTGAGGGCAATTTCCCCCATCACGGCGCCGTAGCCTTCGGTCACCACGGCAAGACACTCTTTGAGGTATTCAAGTATCTCGGTGTTACAGAAATCGGCTACAATCAGCCCAAGTCACTTCCCTACAAAACAGAGAATCCCTTTGCATAAGGATAAGACCATTATAATAAAACGGTATGTAAAAAGCTTCGTTTTTTACATACCGTTTTTATTTATTCTACATATTCCGTTCCCGGTTCATCTAAAATTTTCATTTCAGCATACCTTATTGCAGAAAGGTTCTTTGTGGAGTCAGGTCCTACAATACCCTTGATTTCAACCCAGGTACCATCTTCAGGGACATCAATATCACCATCAAAGATTACCTCAATGGGAATCTCTTCTCCTGTTGCGCCATCCTCACCGGTATGCGAATGCTCCCCGGCGTGCTCTTCGTGGTGGTGCTTTCTGTACACCCAATACTGAACAGAGTTCGAAAATTCCTTGGTAACAAACATACCCTGAAGAGTAATTTGTGCACCGCCAAAGCAGGCATAGTCATCCCTCTCTCTGTCACCCTGATAGGATGAGTCCAGATCATAAATCCAGTTTGAGTAGGTGTCATCGGTAACCACAATTTTTACCTTGCTTCTGTCTTCGTAGCTACCACCTGCGGCTTTAATTTCGGCAATATCAGCCTTTACCCGATCTCTTTCTGCCGTATATGCCGCCTGCAGTTCATCAAAACGAGCCATTTCCTGCTGATTGTTATACCAACCGAAGAAGATGACAGCAATTACACCGATAACGAAAGCTAACAAAATACAACTGTTAATTATAGTAACGCGCTTTTTAAAAGCTGCATCTGCATAATCCTTTTTGCTCATCCCATCGGGAATAAACTCAACAGAATTGTTTTTAGACTTTTTAGCCATATCAGCTCACCTTATTTCTTAAAGAACTGGGGAAGATATGCCTTGTGTGCTTCCTTCATTTCCTCATAGCAGGACTTAGCCTGAGCAAAGTCGCCACAGAGCGGGTGAAGCATAAGTGCATTGAGAGCATCCTCATCGGAGCCCTTCATACCTGCCTCAACAGTATATTTCTCATAGGATTTAACTGTTCTCATAAGGCTGATAATATGACGATTATCGAAATCCTCAACAGGAACGGGAGTTGCACCATCTGCACCGATTACCGCAGCAATTTCAACGATATCATCATCATCCATAAACGGAAGTGTGCCGTTATTCTTGATATTAACAACGTGAACATCCTTCTTGTCATTTGCAATTGAATCAATAAGTGATACTGCTGCAAGAGAATATTTGTAGCCACCACGCTGCTCAAGAAGTGCGGGCTTGATTACAAGCTCATTGTCACTGTACAGCTCGAGAAGCTGCTCCTCAATTTCCATACAAACCTGAGCACGGCTCTTTGAACCCTGCTTAAGGTGAGCAAGCTTTGCGGCACGGCTATAGTAATACTGAAGATATGATGAAGGGAAGCCCTTGCAGGAAGCCAAGCACTCCATATCAAAGCCGTCATCGTGAATATTCTTCATAACTGTGGGGGCAAAATTCTCATCAAAAATAGAATCAAATCTTTCCTCGCCGTTTACCTTTACAGAGGTAATCCAGCTAAGGTGGTTAAGTCCCAGATATGTAATCTCTGCATCCTCGCCTACTGCCGCCTTAACATCATCAATCATAGCAATAGGAACGTTGCAAAGTCCCATTGTTTTTACATTTGTGTGATTGATAAGGAACTCGGAAATAATTCCTGAGGGGTTTGTGAAGTTAATAAGCCATGCATCGGGACAGATGGCTTCTATTCTTTCCGCAATATTTTTCATTACGGGAATAGTTCTCAATGCCTTGAAGAATCCGCCGATACCTGTTGTCTCCTGACCGATAAGGTCGTGCTTGAGCGGGATTGACTCATCAATGTGGCGGCAAGGAAGCTTACCGACACGAATCTGTGTTACAACGAAATCTGCACCCTGAAGAGCAAGGTCAAGATCATCTGTCATAACAACCTCACAATCGATTCCTGCACTCTTAAGCATACGAACACAAAGACCGCCTACGATTGTACGCTTTCTCTCATCAATATCCATAAAGGCAACTCTCTTAAGCTTGAGAGAATCCTTTGCCTCAATAAAGCCGTAGATAAGCTCAGGGCAATATGTACTGCCTGAACCGATAACGGTTAAATTAATTTCCTTCATTATAATCAAATCCTTTCGGTATTATTTTCTCAGTCTTCAAGAAGCCAGTTCACACAGCCTGTAACGGGAGCCTTGTCAAGCTTAATGAAATTAAAGCTTTTACCTGTTTTTTCAGCAACAAGCTCTGCCATTCTGTCTGTATACTTCTGTGAGGGAAGCTTTGTGTGGATTGAGCCTGAAAGCACAACATTTATAACCTCATCATTAAAGGTCATAGAATTAACGTGACCGCAGATGAAATCTGTACCTCTCTGTGCCATTTCCTCAATAACAGCCATAGCAGCCTCATCATCACTGTTTGCCGCCTCAAAGAAGGATGTAATAAGTATTCTGAGGAATTGCTCACCCTGTTCCTCGCTCTCCAGAATGGAGATAGTATCGAGAAGTGTGGTCCTGCTGCAAATACCTGTTTTTTCACCCATAATCTTTGTAACAAGGGATTTGCCCTTACCAAGGCAAAGCTCATCATACATAATTCTGAATGCCTGAGAGCCAACCCAATGTCCGTTACCCTTGTCACCGGAAAGAACATCAAAGCCACCAATCTGGAGCATATTGCCGAGACTGTCGATAGAGTTACAGCAAGTACCTGTACCACAGTTGTAGCCGATTCCTGCGCCCTTGCCAACACCTGCTTTAATTACAATAAAGCCATCATTGTAAATACGGCAACCTGTTACGCCAAGCTTTTCAAGCTCTGCAACCATTGCATCGTGCTGATAAGGATGGTCAATTCCTGCAAGGCCCATTAAAATACCATCAACCTGCTCAAGGGTAATTGAAGCCCTTTCAACAAGTGCCTTCACACCGCCTGCGATTATTCCTGCAGCCTCGGGGAAGGAGCCCTCAAGATTTTCGTGGTTTGAGCCCTCTGTTTCAAGCTCTGCAACCACATTTTTGTTCTCATCAAACAAGGCAAAGGCAGTTTTTGTTCCTCCGCCGTCAACACCTATGTAATATTTCATTTTATCACCTTTATTCTTCCTCAAAAAATTCTTCACATACCTCTTCAAGGCAGTACATACCGCGTCTGATAGGCTCTCTGTCAATCCATTTACCGTTTGTGAAATCAGGTACGGGAACGGGTGCTCCGCCCATAGCTACAGACTGCTCTGAAAGGCAGGTAATTGCCATCCAGGCTGCGGTATCATAAACATCGATGTTAGGCTTTTCACCTTCATAAACACTGTCTACAAAGGAAGAAAGAATAAGGTAATCCATTCCACCGTGACCTGCCTTGATGCCGCCCTTTTCGTAAAGCTTCCAGAGAGGATGCTCATATTTATCTCTCCAGGGCTTGAAATCATCCCAATGATGTGTCCAGCTATCATCATCTGTATGACAACCGTCAATATAAATTCTGCCCTGTCCGTCCTCGGGCTCACTGTAAATACCCTTTGTGCCCTGTACAACATAATCTCTTGAGTAAGGTCTGGGAAGTGAGCAATCGTGAGTGAGTCTGATTGTCTCTCCGCCTGCGCACTTAATAATTGTAGTTACAATGTCACCGCATTTGAAATCTGTATTGTAAAGGTCATATTCCTCGCCCTTGTTATCCTTTATCCACTGATGAAGTCCTCTGGACTTACTTGCAACGGAGTTTACGGTAAGGAATCTGTTACCTCTGTTGATGTTGAGTGCCTTTGCAATAGGTCCGAGCTGATGTGTGGGGTAAACCTCACCATTACGGTGCATAAAGTTCCATAATCTGCCGTGAATATTCTCCCTTCCGAGAACAATTTCATCTCTCAGATCGTGGCGATAACCGCCCTCCATATGAACAATCTCACCGAACATACCCTGGCGGATCATATTGAATACTGCCATTTCGTTACGGCAATAGCAGCAATTCTCAAGGAGCATACAGATTTTTCCTGTTTCCTCGCTTGTTCTTACCATCTGCCAGCATTCCTCAATAGATGCAGCACCGCCAACCTCCATAGCAACATGAAGACCTGCCTTCATACCATCAACGGCAATTCGGGCGTGTGTAATCCAGGTAGTAGCGATAACGATTGCATCAAGCTCCTCGTTAGCGAACATTTCCTTGTAATCAATATAAGCGTGAACAGGGTACTCCTTGTTGTTTCTTTCTTCAACAATTTCAATACCGTGCTGTGCTCTCTCAGGAACAAGATCGCACACCGCAGGAACAGTAACGCCATCAACCTGCAAAAGCAAATCGAGCATTCCTGAGCCTCTGCCGCTAATACCAATGAATCCGATTCTTGCACTGTTTTTTCTCATAGTAATCACCTGTGAACATAATTATTTTATTATACTGAATTATTTTACCACAATAAAAAAGCTTTTTCAATAAGAAAAGGCAATTAGAATTGCAAAACAGAAAAAAGATTTGCAGAAAAGCCAATAGATAAAAAGAAAGGCTCACCGATATACTTTTTCGTAATCGGTGAGCTATAAAATTTTTCCGGAATTTTATTCTTATTCTGTTCTCAATGCCTCTACGGGATCCTTCTTTGCCGCAATTCTTGAGGGAATAAGTCCTGCGACAAGTGTAAGACTCACACTTATTACTACAAGTATCACTCCGCCTGATACAGGCAGGGATGCCGCCGCAGGGATATGAGCAAGATATTTCAAAGCAAGATTAATGGGTATTTCAAGCAGCAGGGTGGACAGTATACCTATAACACCTGCGCCCAGACCAATTACGGCTGTTTCTGCATTGAATACTCGCGCAATATCCTTCTTTGATGCACCGATACTACGGAGAATACCTATTTCCTTTGTTCTCTCAAGAACGGAAATATATGTGATAATTCCTATCATTATGGAAGAAACCACCAGAGAAATGGCAACGAAAGCCACAAGAACATAGGTAACAATATCAATAATTGTTGTAAGACTGCTCATAAGCATACCGATATAGTCGCTTACCTTGATCTGACATTCCTCGTGTCCATCCTCAGTAACCGCCCGGTTGTAATAGTCAATTAATTCATTGAGCTTTTCCTTTGCCTCAAAGTTCTTCGGATAGAAGAAAATCATACTGGGCGATTCAAAGGTTGAATATCCTATCTTTGACAATGTGCCTGAAAGTGAGCAATTTGCCGTGAGAGTATCCACATAGGCTTGTTTTATGGCAAGCACCTGATCCTCTGTAAGGAAGCCCTCCATAAGCTTTTTCTGAAGCTCGGACATATTATCAAAGCCGAACATAGAGCCCATATCGGAAAGATTTACCTCTGCCATATCCATACCCTCTGCCATAGAAAGGAAGGGTGTGTAATCAAGATATGTGAAATCAATAAGGCTCAGATCCACATCAACAAGGTCGAAATCGTTTACGGTAAGATTTGAAAATTCCAGTCCCGTAAGCACATCCCTTGTGGTATCCGCAAGCTGCTCCTTCACAATCTCTTTTTCAGCACTTTCCTCAATAGCGAAATCCATAAGCTCACGCATATATCCGATACCGCCCGTACCTATTGAAAGGGTGTTGTTCTCATCAGGCTTAAGGATACCTACGATGCTGATTTGCTCACCCTTTTCAACAAGTGTCTTTACGAAATAATCATTACCGCTTTTATCCTCCCACAAGCCTGTTTTCTTATTCTTGGTGAAATAATCCGCACTGAGAACAAGCCTGAATTTCATATCGAGAATTTCATCGTATGAATACTCGGTTATGTCACTTGTTTCCATTGATTCGCCGCTGGCAAGGGATGCCATAATATTTTTTGTGAACTCCTCCTGGTCCTTAAGTCCGAGAGCATATACCACAAGCTCGTTAATCTGATTATTACCGTCAACAATAAGAACCACCTCATTGTAATTTTCGGGCATACGACCTGCGATAACATCATACTGCGCATCCATAAGCTCTTTATCGCCGATAAGCTCCATCCATACACTGAAGCTCTGTGTCATACTTGACATAGAGGATGCCATAGAAGCCATACTCTCATCCATCGGCATATTTTCCATCATTGTGCTGGGATTTACCTTGACTACGCCCTCGGAGGTATCCTCCTTGTAAATATTGAGAGGTGTGCTGTACTTGTACTGAACATCGTTACATACCTTATCGAATTCCTCACGGTTATCCTCAACATATTTCTTGAAGTTATCAAGGTTATTGGAGGTTGATTCGGAAATAAAGGCATTTACCATCTGCATAAAGGATTCATTTACATAAACCTTGCCCTCTGTGTCCTGATTCTCCATAGCTTCCATCATTTCGGAGCTTATTCCCGTAAATGAGGTCATTACGCTTTCCAAATCCATTGTCTGCTTTTCCACAGTCATAGGATATGACAGAAGCATATCCTCCTGAACCCTGTTAATGTACACCTGTATACCATTGGACAGAGCAAGAACAAGGGCAATTCCTATAATTCCGATACTACCCGCAAAGGATGTAAGGAAGGTTCTCGCACTCTTTGTACGCAGATTATTGATACTCAACGAAAACGCAGAGCCGAAGGACATTGTTTTCTTGCCCTTTTTCTTTGCATTTTCACTACGCACCTCTTCCTCTCGGAAATCCTCTTCACCGGGAACAAAGGGGTTGGAATCATCAATAATCTCACCGTCAAGGCAACGCACTATTCTGTTTGCATACTCATTTGCAAGATCAGGGTTATGAGTAACCATAATTATAAGCTTATCCTCGGAAATCTCCTTAAGAAGCTCCATAATCTGCACACTTGTTTCACTGTCGAGAGCACCCGTAGGCTCATCTGCAAGAAGAATATCGGGATCATTTATAAGTGCGCGGGCAATAGCTACTCGCTGCATTTGTCCGCCCGACATCTGATTGGGCTTTTTATAAATCTGATTTTCAAGACCAACCTTCTTGAGTGCTTCGATAGCTCTTTTACGGCGTTCCTTTTTAGAAACACCCGAAAGTGTCAGGGCAAGCACAACATTGGACAAAACTGTCTGGTGCTGAATAAGATTATAGCTCTGGAAAATAAAG
>JAZSCI010000276.1:0-7893 GCA_045602865.1 Acutalibacteraceae bacterium | reverse complement strand
GACAAGGATAAGGTTATGAAATCTCTTGAAGCATCAGGCTTCGACAGAAAGCTTCCTGATGGCACAGACAGTATCCTTCTGAGAGAATTTGATGATGATGGTATGTCGCTCTCGGGCGGTGAGGCGCAGAAAATCGCTATTGCCCGAGCATTTTACAAGAATTGCCCCTTCGCAATACTTGATGAGCCCAGCGCAAACCTGGATCCCGTAGCAGAATATTCCCTCAACAACGCTATGTCTAAGGCGGCTGATGATAAAACCGTGGTTTTCATTTCCCACAGACTTTCCACAACGGTAATGGCAGACAGAATTTATATGCTTGAAAACGGAGAGATCATAGAGGAAGGCTCTCACGATGAGCTTATGGCTTCCGATGGAAAATACGCATATATGTTCCGCCTTCAGGCAGAAAAATACAAAAACTCAGACACCAACCGGTCCGAGGAATAACACAAAAAACCAAAAGCAATTCCACCTGCTCCGATTTTGTCGGAACAGGTGGAATTTTTGTTGTTTGGTTATCAGACAGCCTACTCTTTCTGTAACAACTCCACTGTCTTCTCATCAAGCTCGCCCTTAAAAAATTTCTCCAGAACACCTTTGAAAACAGGGTTGCCGCCTACAATGAAAAACAGTGTCATTGAGGATTGCAGCTTCAAATCATCGATATAGCCGAAAATCTCACTTGCATCATCGCAATTCAGTTGAAGCAAAGACTCGGATATTTCTACAAGCCTTGATGAAAGAGTCGGATGACCGAGATACGCCTCTGCCTCGGCTCTGCCCTGAATTCCGTAATATTGAGATGTATAGCTACGACCTAATCCTCTGAGCTGCGGAAATATGTACCACATCCAATGTGTAAGCTTTTTACCGCTTCTGATTTCAGCCAAAGCTACAGAATAGCTATTTTCCTGAGCCTTGATGAATCTTTCCAAATCCATATGCAGCAGATTTATTTGCCAAGAACCTTGCCGATGAGGTCATACAAGGACTCAAGGTCATCTCTTGTAAGACCGATACCCTTACCCATTTTCTCATGGTCGGGTGCCCAGTCGCGGATATCATACTTAGGCTTACCCTCGTTCCAGGAAATAAGGTTAAGCTCCCTTGTCCAACCGTTTGATGACTCGGAAATTACGCCGAGCTCCTCCTGAATTTCATACTTGAATTCTGCCATAACAAGACCTCCAAATTTAATATAAAGCATATTTTTCAGCACATAAAATATATGTGACTTTATAATAGCAGAAATCTTCTCATTTTTCAACCCAATATTTTTTCTATATTCAAAAAAGAGAAGCAAACCAACAAAACAAATTCATTGGTTTATAGGGTTGTTTTTATCATAGCAGAATGTTACAATAATCAAAAACTTTTTTGCACATCTGACAAAGGCGCAAAAAGTCATAACTCATACATTATTTTTAATATATTTTATACAATGGTGAAAAAATGAACAAAACAAAGAAAATAATCATCATCCTTACGGGAATCGCTATACTTGTTGCAGGTATTGTGTGCAAGCAGGAATTTTTCCTGATGATTCCCCTTTTCGTATCACTTTTTGTTATGGCATTTCAGTCGGATGCCAACAGAATCGGCGCACTTATCGGAGCTATAAACTCTGTCATTTATACGGCAGCATATATGTATATGGGTGTTTATGCTTCTGCGGCATCCTCAATACTTTTCAGCTTCCCTATACAGCTTTGCACCTTCTTCACATGGAAAAAGAAGGCATACAAAAATACAGTTGTATTCAGAAAAATGACCAACAAACAAAGGATAATATTCATATCCGGCGTGCTGCTTCTGTGGATAATTCTCGCATTAATTTTCGAACATCTCAATTATGAATATGCGCTCCTTGACAGTATACTATTCCTTTTCGGCTTCATTATCCCCATTCTCACAATGCTCAGGCTCATCGAATACACCTATCTGTGGATTATACAAGCAGTTATAGGTCTTCTTCTCAATGTGCAGATGGTTATAAATGACTACAAGGAAACAACCTATCTGATTTACGGTGTATATGCACTTTACTGTGTAGTATGCGCGTTTATAAATGTAAAAAAATTCTATAAGGAACAACAGTTACAGGAAGCAACAGCCTGAAAAAAGCGGAGTCGACATCTCAGTCGGCTCCGTTTCCGCTTATCATAACTATAATAGTCGGATTTCCGCTCAAAATCCGACTACAATCCTTTGAATGAAAAATACGTTTCGACAAATCAAATAAACACGGTGCTGTATCAGAATACAGTTCCATCATTTCGATCCGGGCTTAAAGAATAGCGAAGCCACAAGACCTGACAATATCGCCACAGTAATGCCACCTGCTCCCGCGGTCAGGGGACCTGTAATAATTCCTGTCCATCCGTTTTCGTTTATGGCATCCTTTGTACCCTCTGCAAGAAGGGCTCCGAAGCCTACCAAAGGAGTTGTTGCACCGGTTCCTGCAAATTCTTTAAAGGGCGCATACACTCCCAGACCGCCAAGAACGACACCCGCCACAACATACAAAACAAGAATCCTTGCAGGTGTGAGCTTGGTTTTATCTATCAACACCTGTCCGATAACACAAATCAAACCACCTATAACAAATGCCTTTATATAATCCATAATACACCTCTGCTTTTTTTCATATTATTAGCATTCAAGGGTGTTTTTATGTAAAAAAATCCGCTGTCCGTTTACAACAGACAGCGGATAAATACAGACACGAATGATTATTCTGCAACAGTTTCGCTGATGAAATCCTCATCAAGACAAGAACAAGAAACATAATTATCCTCATCATAGCCGTGAGGAGCATTTTTTGCCTTGATCTTCTCAACAATAACATAAATAGCGGCAGCTGCAGCAGCAATTGCGGCAATAATTCCGATAACCTTCAAAACCTTTTTCATAGCAGAAAGCCTCCTTGTTAATCTTAATTCTTTATAATTATACCACACACGCAACAAAAGTCAAGTAGCCCACACAAGCAATTTAAACTTCAAGAAAATGTTTATAGCCAAGAAGACAGACAGTAAAATACTGATTAACTAATATCTTCTGCATGCAGAAACCATATAGTCCGCCACATCCCCTTCTTCGAAGATGTATTATAGTAGTATGTCGAAACGCATTTGCATTTAGTAAAAACCGATTTTATCGACTTTTGGCAAAATTGATTTTTCAAACACAATTTTGCACTACGCGCATTGAGCCTGGCAGGAAATACCTCTATTATCTCTTATCTTTTCTCCGAAAACGACAATTATAGAGTAGAGCTAAAAAAAAAAGTGACAAAAAAAGAAACAACAATCTTCTATCGAAAATTGTTGTTTCTTTTCTGGCGCAGAAGGAGAGATTTGAACTCTCGCGCCGGTTGCCCGACCTACACCCTTAGCAGGGGCGCCTCTTCGGCCTCTTGAGTACTTCTGCAAATACTCCTTACCAAAGTATAGGTGTATATATTCCTCCGTAGAGGTGGCGCAGAGAGTGGGATTCGAACCCACGGTACGTTGCCGTACGACGGTTTTCAAGACCGTTCCGTTATAACCACTTCGGTATCTCTGCATATGTTAGCCTTGATATATTATCACAACAACCCTGAAAAGTCAATACCTTATTTTATTTTTTCTATCACTTTTCTGTATCATTTTCATTTTTCATATATAAGCTTTCCCCTGCAAGGTCAGATTATTAAATAAAACCGGTTGTCTCTCAGAGCAGATAATTAATATCCGCCCCATCCGAGACAACCGTATATTTTTAGTTTTATTTTGAAAGCTTTTCAGCAAGAAGCTGATTGATAAGTGCGGGGTTTCCCGTTCCGCGAAGCTCTCGCATTACTCCACCGAAAAGTGACTGCATAGCCTTTGTTTTTCCTGACTTATAATCGGCAACCGCCTGAGGATTCTCGGCAATAATCTTATCAACAACACTCTCAACAGCAGATGTGTCTGTCTGTACAAAGAGGTTATTTTCCTTACAATATGCCTCGGGATCTGCATTCTCTGTAAGAACCGCAGAAAGAACCTTTTTACCCGCGCTTCTTGTAAGCTTACCATCAAGAGTAAGAGTGATGATCTTTGCAAGCTTTTCGGGAGCAATATCAAGCTCCTTCGCAACCTTACCATTTCTTCTGAGAATACCTACACAATCGGTAAGAATCCAGCCCACACCCTCCTTGGCATCAATACCAAGCTTAATGAGCTCATCAAGAAGTGTGCTGAGAGTAACCTCTGCAACAAGCTGCTTTGCTTCCTTTTCAGCGATTCCCAGAGATTTGTATTTCTCAATCTGCTGGTCTGATGTTGCAGGCATACTTGCCTTTATTTCCTCAAGCCATTGATCATCAATCACAACGGGCATAACATTGGGATCGGGGAAATAGCGATAATCTGCCGCAGTTTCCTTGTTTCTCATTGAGAATGTGCGCTTCTTCACATCATCCCAACGGCGGGTTTCCTGAACAAGCTCCTCTGTATGTCTTTCGAGAGCATCAATGTGTCGGATAGCCTCTTTGTTGATAGCCTCCTCAATTGATGTGAGTGAGCTCATATTCTTGATTTCTGTACGAACACCGAGAACATCACTACCCTCGGGGCGAACAGAAATATTGATATCACAACGCATAGCGCCCTCTTCACACTCGGAAATTTCCGCAAACTGAAGCTTTGATTTAAGTGCCTTAAGGTAGGTAATAACCTCTTCTGCGCTTCTGAAATCAGGCTTTGAAACGATTTCGATAAGAGGAACACTGGTTCTGTTGTAGTCAACAAGAGAAGAATCGTTGGTATGAACAAGCTTACCTGCATCCTCCTCAACGTGAATCTGCTTGATGCCGATTTCTCTCACACCTGCAGATGTTTCAACCTCCACAAGTCCCTCAACACAAACCGGATGGAACCACTGTGTTGTCTGGTATGCAGCGGGAAGGTCGGGATAATAATAGCTTTTCTTATCAAAGGTGGTGTACTGATTGATTTTGCAATTCAGCATAAGACCTGCCTTTACTGCAAGCTCTATTGCTCTTTTGTTTACAACGGGAAGCATACCGGGCATACCGCAGCAAGCAGGACACACACAATCGTTGGGTTCATCCGCACTTGAATGTCCGCCGCAGGAACAGAAAAGCTTTGATTCGGTGGAAAGCTCAACGTGAGTTTCAAGACCTATAACTACTTCGTAAGCCATATTACTTTACCTCCTCTACTCTGTTTGCGATACTTAAAATTACACTTTCATTAAAGAAATCAGCCATAAGCTGAACACCCTTTGTTACGACAACGGGCATACCGGTCATATTACCGAGAGCTGTGTAAAGGCTCTGCTCATAGACCTTTTTGAAAGACTCCTTAACATCGTATGCTTTGAAGCATTTCTCCCCTGCTACGGGCATAAGAACAGCATCATATTCACCCATAAGCTTTTTAACGCCCTCGGAAACTACTCTTCTGATTCTCATAGCCTTATCATAGCAAATCTCATATCTGCCCTTTGAAAGAACATCAGAGCCGTAAAGAATGGTAGCCTTCGCAAGGAAGCCCATACCCTCTGTACGGGAGTTTACATAAAGCTCATCAATGTTTCTGTAGCTTTCACTTCTGTGTCCGTATTTAACACCATCAAATCTTGAAACGTTGTTGCAGGTCTCTGCGGCAAGTAAAATCTGCCATGCAACCCTTGCCTGCTCTACAAGATCAAAGGAAACCTCTTCCACAACAACACCTGCATTTTTAAGGTCAAGTGCATATTTCTCAACATCCGCCTTCACATCATCAGAAGCAGACTCAAGAAGCTCTTTTATGATACAAACCTTCTTGCCCTCAACTGAATCAGCAACGGAGTAATCATACTTATCCTTCTTGTCGCTGGTACCATCCTTACTATCGTGACCTGCAATAACGCCAAGAAGCTCTGCCGCCTTGCTTACAGTCTTTGCGGTAACACCTATCTGCTCACCAGAACAAGCACAAGCTACTACTCCGTATCTTGAAACGGTACTGTATGTGGGCTTAACAAAAGCAACTCCGCTTACTGCAGCAGCACGTCTGGGATATCCGTTGCAGTCAACACTCAAAGCGCCCTCAACCTCACCCTCTGCTACGAGAGAAGCAGCGGCACCTACAAGGCACTCTCCGTCAATTGTTGCACCATAGTATGAGGTTTCGCCCAATAAATCAAGACCAAACTCACCTACATTTGTTTTACCTGAAATGGTGTAGCCCGCTTTTTCTAATCTGTCCACAGCCTCCGCACTGAAAACGGGAGCAAAGCCCTCCAGCATACGGGAGCCTGCGCTTGACAGTACATCCTTTACAAGAATGTTATCATCAACGGCAATTTTACCTGCCTTGTTTATTTCAGTAATATATTTCAAGCTCAACACCTCACTTTACAACCTTGGGAACAATCCAGCTATCCTCATTACGCTGGGGAGCGCCCTTAAGAAGGCTCTCTCTGGTAAAGGGCTGTTCCCTTACATCATCACGAAGCACATTAAACATAGGTGCTACGTAAATCATAGGCTCAACACTATCTGTATCTATTTTTGAAAGACCTTCCTCTGAAAGCTTCATATCAGCAAAAATTGATTTCATCACTGATTTTTCATCATCGGAAAGGCTCAGCTCATTTACATCCTCAAGAGCCTTCAGTTTTTCATCAGCAGTAAGCTCCTTGTGCACCTTCTTCTTGCCGGGGACTGAAGCACCTGCAGAGGAAGAAACTGTACCCATAGCGGCTTCTGTACCGCGGATGGCAACATTTGCCTCGAAGAGCTGCATTTCGCTGACAGGGCTGGGTGCGCCCAGCATCTGATCCTGTGCATTACCATCAAGAGGAAATACAATAACATCTCTGATTGTTTCTGTATCCTCAAGAAGCATTATCATTCTGTCCACACCGGGTGCCATACCTGCATGAGGGGGTGCACCGAACTGGAATGCTTCATATAATGCGCTGAAGCGGGCTGCAAGCTCATCCTCACTGTACCCTGCAATTTCAAATGCCTTCTTCATAATCTCGATATCGTGGTTTCTTACAGCACCTGAAGCCAGCTCAACACCATTACATACAAGGTCATACTGATATGCAAGGATTTCTGTAGGCTCCTTTGAAAGAAGTGCATCAAGACCACCCTGAGGCATGGAGAAGGGGTTATGTGTGAAGATTATCTTGCCTGTATTCTCATCATACTCATACATGGGGAAGTCAACAATAAAGCAGAATTCAAACCTGTTCTTGTTGATAAGCTCAAGCTCATCACCAAGCCAATTACGGACATGACCTGCATTCTTTGCGGCAACCTCCTCTGACATATCACAAATAAAGAAGATTGTCTCCCCTTCCTTAACTCCTGTAAGGTCGATAATCTCTTTTTTCTGCTCATCAGTAAGCTTTTTAACAATGGGATCATCCTTGTATTCGCATTTAGCCGCATCAAGAAGAGTGATATGAGCAAGTCCCTGCATACCCAATTTATCCTGAGCAAATTTAAGAGATTTATCGAAGAACCAACGCTCGTTCTTGCAAGGTGCCACAATACCTCTTACAACCTTACCCTTGAATACGGGGAAGTTTACATTCTTGAAGAACTCTGTAAGATCACAGATTTCAAGAGGGTTTCTGAGATCCGGCTTATCAGAGCCGTATTTAAGCATAGCCTCAGCAAATGTAATATGTCTGAAGGGCTCTGCAGAAACAGGCTCGTGATGGCCCTGGAATTCTGTAAATATAGCACGGATTACTCTCTCGCAGACTGCAAGAACCTCTTCCTGTGTTGCAAAAGCCATCTCAAAGTCAAGCTGATAAAACTCACCGGGAGAACGGTCTGCACGTGCATCCTCATCACGGAAGCAGGGGGCAATCTGAAAATATCTGTCAAAGCCTGAC
>JAZSCI010000275.1:0-4094 GCA_045602865.1 Acutalibacteraceae bacterium | reverse complement strand
ATAATGATATAATGACTGTAGCTATGTATTGAAAGTGAGAAGCTATGAGTATATTTTTCAAAACACTTTATATTTATATATCCAATCTCGGATTACTGTGCCTTGACCTTTTCAAGGGCTTTTTCAGGCTCTTGTTCAAGGCAATAAAGGGAATTTTCCGATTCAACAGAAATTCCTTTTCATCAATGAAAATCTTCCTGAAAAGAAGCGCAGTTTTTCTCCTTGTAGCCGCAATACTCGTTACGGGAGTGGGCTACCTGGTTCTCAACGATAGCCGCGCAACAGCGGTGGCAATATCCGCAAACGGAGAAATTGTAGGCTTCGCACAATCACAAAGCGAGGCAGACCACGCTTCAGCCCTGGCTCTTACTGCTCTGGGAATGACAGAGGGGGATATAACAACAGAAGAAACAAAAACCGAACCATACAACATCAAATCCGCTCAGCACATTTCGGAGCTTCTTATAAAGACTCTCGCACCTGAGCTTACAGAGGTTTATGAAATATATATAGACGGAGAATTTTTCTGTGCTACAACAGACAAGCAAGCCTCAAAAGAGGTTTTCGCAAAGCTTTTACAAAAGGCACAAAAGAAATACCCCAAATCTGTTGTTTCATTCGCAGAGGAAATCGCCTTCAAAAGAGCCTACTACTCTCCTTCTGACACCAGGATATGGAACGCAGAGCAAATCCGTATTATGTCAAATTCCGGTGACCTTCTCACGATTCAGCACGCAGAATGTGAAAAGAAAATATCCACAGTAGAATTTGATACAGTTGAAATCCAGACCAACACCCTTTTCATAGGTGATAAGAGAATCCGCAGAAACGGAGCAAACGGCTCTGAATATGCCGTTGACCTTGTAACCTACCGAGGTGACAAAAAGGTTCAGTCCGAGCACCTTATGAGCGTTGCCGTGCAGAATCCCGTTTCACAGATTGTAGAAAGAGGTATCCGCGCAGAAAGCCTTTCTTTAGGAACATACTCAGTTCTCCAGACTACAGGATATTTCTGCTGGCCTGTTGTAAGTCTTTTCACAGTGACCTCTCCCTTCGGCTACAGAAGCCTGGGCTACCACAGAGGAATAGATATTTCAGGTGCAAGTGCATCCGGTGCTCTTATTGTTGCAGGTGCAGCAGGAACGGTTACGGAAGCCGGTTGGAGCACGGGCGGTTATGGTAACTATGTAAAAATCGACCACGGAAACGGAGTCGAAACCCTCTATGCACATATGCTTGACAACTCTATTATGGTAAATCCGGGTGACCGAGTAACAAAGGGCCAAGCCATTGGCCGTGTAGGTAACACCGGCTATTCCTTCGGTGCCCATCTTCATTTTGAGGTAAGAATAAACGGTAACAGAATCAACCCTGCCCCATATTTAGGATTAGAATAATGAATATTACAATTATCGCATTAGGAAAATTAAAGGAAAAATATTTAAAGGATGCAGTTGCAGAATACTCAAAACGGATATCTGCCTACGGCAGACTTGATATACTGGAACTAAATCCTGCACGATTGAGTGAAAACCCCTCTGCTTCGGAAATAAGCAAGGCTCTCTCGGCAGAAGCGGAAGAAATAAAGAAAAAAATCCCCAACAATAGCTATGTCTTTGCCTTGTGCATCGAAGGAAAAGCAAAGTCAAGCGAGGATTTTGCAAAAGCAATTGAAAATGCCGCCCTTGCAGGAAGAAGCAATTTAGTATTTCTTATCGGAAGCTCCTACGGATTATCCGATGAAATCAAAGGCATAGCCGATTTCAAGCTATCCTTTTCGCCTATGACCTTCCCCCATCAGCTTATGAGGGTTATGCTTTTAGAGCAGATTTACAGAGGCTTCCAGATAAACAACAACGGCAAATACCACAAATGAGGTGTAAATATGTCAATATGTGATATGTGCGAAAACTATCGCTACGATGAGGATACAGAAGAATACTTCTGTGACATCGAGCTTGATGAGGATGAGTATCTGAAATTCCTCACCTCCTCCAATGACTCCTGTCCCTACTTCAGAGCCGATGATGAATATCGCATTGTACGAAAACAAAACTGATAAAAACGGGTTACAAAATGTCTTCAAGCATTTTGTAACCCGTTATTTTATTCTCTGTATTTTTTCATAGTTATAAAATAGAATATCATAGAAAGCACGGTTGCCGTTGTCCAGCCTATAGGCCAGGAGTTCCAGATGCCCTGATATCCAAGAGTCGGCGAAAACACGAATGCCAGCACCACACGAAGAATCAGATCTGTAAATGTAGCTACCATAAAAAGCTTCATCGAGCCCACACCTCTCAGAACGCCATCTCCCACAAGCTTCAAGCCGATAAAGCAGAAGAAGGGAGATACTGTTTTCAGAAAGGAAACACCCGCCTCAACAGCACCCCTGCTGCCATTTCCCTCCATAAAAAGGGAAATTAGCTGTTCATTAAACAAAAGATATGCTGCTGCAAAAATACAACCGGTTACAATAACCATTATCGAGCCGCATTTCATACCCTTAGGTATTCTGTCATACCTTTTTGCCCCGAAATTCTGCGCAGTAAAGCCTGACACGGCATTTCCAAAGGCATATATGGAATTTATCGTAAAGGTATTAAGCTTTATTGCGGCGGAATATCCCGCAACAACCGATGAGCCGTAGCTATTGATAAGCTTTTGTATAAACATATTTCCTACAGATACAAAGCTCTGCTGCAAGACACTGGGTATAGAAAAAAGAGCAATTCGCTTTAATATTGAAAAAGAGAACACCGTTGCCTTTCCATCAGTAGAAAGCTTTCTGAGATTCAACAGAAGCACTGCTACAGAAAGAGCACCTGCAAGTCCTTGCGCTATGAATGTAGCCCATGCCACACCGGACACTCCCATTCCGAAAAACACCACAAATATGTAATCGAGAACAACATTAAGCACAGAGGAAAAAATAAGAAAATACAAAGAGGTTTTCGAGTCACCCAAGGATGTAAAAACACCATTGGCAATATTATAAACAAAAAGGAAAGCAAATCCGCCTATGTATATTTTCAGGTATAAATCTGACTCTGCAAATATATTCTGTGGAGTGGCAATAAGCTCCATAAGCACAGGCGAGAGAAGAATGCCTATAACAGAAAGCACAACACCCGAAGCAGCACAGGAAATCAGTGCCGTATATGCTGCCGTTTTTACCTTCTTATATTTACCTGCTCCAAAAAACTGAGAAATCACCACACCGCAGCCTATATTACAGCCTATAGCTACGGCATTAAAAATATTGGTAATAGGATAGGAAGCACCTACCGCCGCAAGAGCATCCTCTCCGGCAAAGCGACCTGCAATAAGACTATCGGCTATACTGTACATCTGCTGAAAGATAACACTTATCATCAGAGGCACCGTATATTTTAACAAAACCCTGTTAACCTTGCCCTTGGACAAATCATACGCCACAAAACAACGACCTTTCTCGAATATTTATTGTATTTTCCGATATTATATTATAAAGGATTTTTTTGTTTTGTAAAGAAAAAAGGATTGATTTTTTTGACCGACATATTAAACTCTGTTGGCGCCGTTGTATGGGGAGCGCCTATGCTTACTCTTTTTATGGCAACATCTCTGCGCTTTACCGTAAAAAGCAGATTTTATCAAATCACTCACCTTCCCCATATATTGAAGCAAACCATTATAGCTTCATTCAGGGAGCCCGTAGAGGATGGGATATCTCAGCGAGGGGTATTTTTCTCTGTTCTTGGCGCTTGTATCGGTACGGGAAACATCATCGGTGTAGCTACGGCAATTTTCTCAGGCGGTCCCGGAGCCGTTTTCTGGATGTGGATTTCTGCCATATTTTCTATGATGTGTGCATACACCGAAAATTATCTGGGTATAAGCTTTACAAAACCCGAGGACAACATAGCCGTAGGCTCTCTTGCGTACATAGAAAAAGGGATAAAAATGAAAGGTCTTGCCAAGGTATATGCCCTATTGTGCCTTGCTTCCTCAATGGGAATGGGAAACCTGACACAATCCAATTCTCTTGCAGACTCCCTGCACGGGTGCTTTAACCTTAACAAGCTTTACATAGGCATTATAGTGTCTGTTGT
>JAZSCI010000274.1:0-1690 GCA_045602865.1 Acutalibacteraceae bacterium | reverse complement strand
AATATATAATATTATACCAAAATATACCGAGGTGACCTGATGAACATTAGTATTCCCGAAGATGTCATACATATTATAAATACACTTGAGGCTAACGGCTGCAAGGCTTACTGTGTAGGAGGTGCGGTCCGTGATTCTGTTATGGGTGCTGAGCCTGAGGACTGGGATATTACCACCTCTGCACTTCCCCATCGCATAAAGGAAATATTCAGAGATTACAGGACAGTTGATACGGGGCTTCAGCATGGCACAGTAACCCTTATTATCAATCACAAGCCCTATGAAATAACCACCTTTCGTATAGATGGTGAATACACGGACAATCGCAGACCTGATGAGGTTTCCTTTACAGGTGATGTGGGTGAGGACTTGTCCCGAAGGGATTTTACTGTCAATGCCCTTGCCTACAACCCCGAAAGCGGATTTATTGATTTGTTCAACGGCCTTGAGCATATCCAAAAGAAAATAATAAAAACTGTGGGTAATCCTGATTTGCGCTTTAAAGAGGATGGGCTCAGGATTATGAGGGGACTTCGCTTTTCCTCGGTTTTGGGCTTTGAAATAGACAAAGAAACTGCCGACTCTATTCACAGAAACAAAGACCTTCTGAAAAATATTGCCGTAGAAAGGTTGTCCGTTGAGCTGACAAAGCTTCTTTGCGGTAAGAATGTGTTTAATGTTCTTATGGAGTTTTCTGATGTGCTCGCCGTAGTAATTCCTGAAATCGAGTCAGCAGTAGGCTTTTCTCAATACGGCAAAAAGCACGCCTATGATGTATGGGAGCATATTTGTCACACAGTTGACACAATTCCTGCAGACCGCATTTTGCGACTTACTATGCTTCTTCACGATTTGGGAAAAATCCCCACACACAAGCTTGATGAAAAGGGCAACAGTACCTTTAAAAACCACGCGGCAGTTGGCGGAGATATAGCACGGGATATTCTCACACGACTTCGTTTTGACAAAAAGACCATAAATGCCGTTTCCCACCTTGTTGCTAATCACGACTTTGAGCCCCCCGAGACAAAGCTTCTGCTTAAAAAGAAGCTCAAGCACCTGACTCCCTCGGATGTGCGCACTCTGCTAATTATAAAAAAGAGTGACAGAGGTGCTCTGAGTCCTGAATACAGAGATATTGAGGAGCCCACCCGACAATGTCTTGTGTGGCTTCAGGAAATCGAGGATAATAACGAATGCTGCCGAATATCCCAGCTCCGCGTAAACGGAAACGATATTGTAAAAGCGGGGCTTTCAGGTGAAAGGGTTGGTGAAGCTCTTGAAAAACTCCTTGATGCAGTTATCGAGGAAAGGGTAGCCAACAAAAAAAGCGATTTATTGACATACATATTATAATAGTATAAAATAGCAATAATATAAAAGGATGGTGTTAGAATGCGCGATTCATTTCCTCTTAACTTCGGTTGGAAATATTCACCCGAATTTTCCCCCGAAATGACTGCAAGGTCATTTGATGACAGTAAATTCGAAACAGTTGACATTCCCCATACCAACAAGGAGCTTCCTCTCAATTATTTTGATGAAAGCTCTTATCAGTTTGTCAGCTGCTACCGTAAAGCCTTTGATTTCCCTCACAAGACAGAAAGCAAGCGTTACATCCTTCATTTCGAGGGAGCTTCTGTTTACTCAAGAGTATATCTCAATGATGAATTCATCGGTGAGTACAAGG
>JAZSCI010000273.1:0-1632 GCA_045602865.1 Acutalibacteraceae bacterium | reverse complement strand
CATTTTCAAATCAAAAGGCGGCAAATCATACATCAAGCTATCGGTTGACATATAATTTTACCGCCTTTACTTTTATTTTTTGCCCATTTACGGGATTTCCGAAAAAAGCCTTCAATTAAAATTTCAGCTTCTCGTTTGCCGCCTTCATCATTTCGGGATTAACCTTCAGCACCTCACGGTCATAGGAAAGAAGTCCGTTGCACTCATCCTCAACATCACTTACCTCTGTGTAAATAATTGCGGAAAGTCCTTTGTTTTTCACACATTTGAGGATTCTGTCCTCATAAAGATGTCTGATTGCTTCATCAAATTTTGCCTGATTATAGTATTTGCGATAGCCGAAGAATTTGTCCTTGTTATACGTGTGTCCCTTTGCCTGAATGGAGAAGCCGCCGAATTCTGTAAGGGCGATAGGTCTCTCATCAGCCTTGTTGAATTTCGGGAAAAAGAAGGGTGAAAAATAAATATGGAAGCTGTTAGCATCACCCACACCATGATCGTACCAACCGCTTGCGTGGTCAATAAGTCTTGTGGGATCCTTCTTTTTGTAAAATTCACAAGCCTTTACACTGTCAAACTGTCCCCATGCCTCGTTGAAGGGAGTCCATAAGGCAATAGAGGTTGTATTGTAAAGAAGGTCAATCATAGCCTCGGAATCCTCGTAGTATTCCTGTCTGCCCGCTTCATCCTCACGAGCAAAGAATTTGTAATGATTTTCTCCGTCACCGATTCTGCCAATGTGTCTGTTATTGAAAATCATAGACATAAAGGGCATAACACCGATACAAAGGAAGCTGTACTCTCCGCCGCCGTTAATCATATCCTGCCATACAATCATACCCAGTCGGTCACAGTGATAGTACCAGCGAAGGGGCTCAATTTTAATGTGCTTACGAAGAGTGTTGAAGCCTAAATCCTTCATTGTCTGTATGTCGTAAATAAGAGCCTCATCCGAGGGTGCGGTGTACATACCGTCACTCCAGTAGCCCTGGTCGAGAAGTCCGTTGAAGAAATAAGGCTTGTTGTTGAGCATATAACGGGAAACGCCCTTTTCATCCTTGCCCACACTGAATTTACGCATACCGAAGTAGCTTTCCACCTTATCGTTACCTGCTACAATCTGAACATCGTAAAGGTAGGGGTTTTCGGGACTCCAGAGCTGATAATCCTTAAGCTCTACCACTGCCTTACCGTCAACAAACTTGTTGACACCCATAAGCTCTCCCTTGTCGGTAATCATTACCGCCATATCATCAGTGGGCTTTCCGTTGTATTTGAGCTCGAAGGAAACTGTGTCCGTATCAATATCGGGAGTAATTTTAACAGACTCAATATAGCCCTCGCAAACCTCCTCAATCCATACAGTCTGCCATATTCCGGACTGGGGAGTATACCAGATACCGCCTCTCTTTGAGGTCTGCTTTCCGCGAGCCTGTGTACCTGTCTCGGAAGGATCGGTAACAGTAACTCTCAGGTCATTTTCACCATCAAGCACATAGGTGGTAATATCAAATGTAAAGGGAAGATATCCGCCCTTGTGCTCTCCGATAAAGCTATTATTAAGTGTTACTGTGCATTTGTAATCAACCGCACCGAAATGAAGAAGCACACGGTGATTTGTTCTCTTGAAAT
>JAZSCI010000272.1:0-6954 GCA_045602865.1 Acutalibacteraceae bacterium | reverse complement strand
AATAGTAAATTGCATAAATTGTTGATGTGCTTAAAAACCAAGAAATTTTACATATTAATTGTATAAAATAATATTAATATGGTTGATATTTAATATTATAATATGATATAATATTATGAAAATCTGTTTTTGGTGGTGAGAGCTTGGTTATTTTGGGAATTGATCCCGGTTACGCAATTGTCGGTTGCGGTGTTGTCAGGTACGAAAGAAATGTTTTTACACTTATGGGATACGGCGCAGTTACAACCGATAAAGATATGCCTTTCAATCAACGCCTGAAAAAAATATATGATAATATTACCGAGCTTATTGAGAAATTTAAACCTGATGCAGTAAGCATTGAAAGACTCTATTTTAACACCAACCAGAAAACTGCTATTGATGTTGCTCAGGCAAGGGGAGTAATTGTTCTTGCGGTACAGCAAGCTGGTATTCCAATATTTGAGTATACACCTTTGCAGGTTAAACAGAGTATTGTAGGCTACGGCAGGGCAGAGAAAATTCAGGTGCAGGAAATGACAAAAATGTTTTTACGACTTGATAAAATTCCCAAGCCCGATGATGCGGCGGATGCCCTTGCACTTGCTATTTGTCACGGACATTCAAGCGGCTCTCTGATAGGAGGATTGAAAAATGTTTTATAGTCTGACGGGAAAAATTGTATATACAGATGAGCAAAGCTTTGCAATTTCTTGCTCGGGAGTAGCGTTCAGGTGCTTCTCTACAAGAAATACTCTTTCCCGCCTTAACTCAAAGGATGCAGAGATTACTGTTTTTACACACCTTAATGTGAGAGAGGATGCTCTTGACTTGTTCGGCTTCTGTTCTCCTGAGGAGCTTGATGCCTTTAAGCTTCTTATTACTGTTTCTGGTGTTGGTCCCAAGGCCGCTCTTGCTATTCTTTCGGAGCTTACTCCTGATGCTTTTGCTCTTGCAGTAGCATCAGGGGATACAAAGGCTATTACCGCTGCTAACGGTGTAGGTCCAAAGCTTGCACAAAGGGTTGTTATGGAGCTTAAGGATAAAATAGCGGGTGTTTCATTTATATCCGAGGAGAGCAGTTCTGTATCAAGCGCGGTAAATGCGGTAAATAATATGAGCAATACCGCAGATGCTATTGCGGCACTGGTTTCTTTGGGATATTCCCAGTCCGAGGCTTCCGTTGCAGTCAGTAAGCTTTCTCCTTCTCTTTCCGTTGATGAGCTTATTAAGGGTGCACTGAAGAATATGACAATCAGATTTAATTAAGGTGAAAACAGATGGATGATTTTTTTATTGCAGATGAAGAAAGGGTAATAGCTCCTGAATATATGTCTGAGGATATAGAAACAGAAACCTCGTTAAGACCTCATTCGCTTGATGAGTACATAGGTCAGGAAAAAGCCAAGGAAAATCTGAAAATTTATATTGAGGCGGCAAAAAATCGTCACGAGCCTCTTGATCATGTGCTTTTGTACGGACCTCCCGGGCTTGGTAAAACAACTCTCGCAGGTATCGTTGCTAATGAGATGGGAGTGCAGATTCGAGTTACCTCGGGTCCTGCCATTGAAAAGCCGGGAGATCTTGCCGCTCTGCTTACCAGTCTCAATGACGGAGATATACTTTTTATCGATGAAATTCACAGACTTTCCCGTAGTGTAGAGGAAGTGCTTTATCCTGCTATGGAGGATTTTGCTCTTGATATAATTATCGGAAAAGGTCCTTCGGCCCGTTCAATAAGACTTGATTTAAAGCGATTTACACTTGTTGGTGCCACAACCCGTGCAGGACAGCTTTCTGCACCCTTGAGGGACAGATTCGGTGTTGTTCTCAGACTTGAGCTTTATTCACCCGAGGATCTTGCTAAAATTGTTGAAAGAAGTGCAGGTATTCTGAATATTGCCTCAGAAAGGGATGGTGCTCTTGAAATTGCGTCCCGCTCAAGAGGTACACCGCGAATAGCAAATAGACTTCTTAAAAGAACAAGGGATTATGCACAGGTTATGGGTAATGGTGTTATCGATGTGGAATCTGCGCAGAATGCCCTTGAGAGAATGGAGATTGATGAGCTCGGGCTTGATCTTGTAGACAGACGGCTTATGAAGGCTATGATTGATAATTATAACGGCGGACCGGTAGGTCTTGATACAATCGCCGCAATGATAGGTGAGGAGTCCGTTACAATAGAGGATGTGTATGAGCCTTATCTTATGCAGCTTGGCTTTCTTATGAGAACACCAAGAGGCAGAAAGGTTACTCCTTTGGGGTATCAGCATTTAGGGCTTGCTTCGGATGAGGAGGATATTCAAGGCAAAATTGAATCTTTTTAATTGGAGGAAATTGTTATGGGTAGACTTTTTGGTACAGATGGTGCAAGAGGTGTAGCTAATACAGAAATTTCTTGCGAGCTCGCTATGAATATCGGCAGAGCCGCAGCTATGGTGCTTACTGAGAAAACAAACAAAAGGCCTCGTGTCCTTATCGGTATGGACACACGTGCTTCATCCCAGATGCTTGAGTCGGCAATTTCTGCAGGACTTTGCTCTGTGGGAGCAGATGTTATGCTTCTCGGTGAGATTCCCACACCGGCAGTTGCCTATCTTGTAAGGAGATATGAATATGATGCGGCTATAATGATTTCAGCATCACATAACCCTTGTGAATATAACGGAATAAAGATTTTTCAGGGTAACGGATACAAGCTTCCTGATGCTCTTGAAGAGAAAATTGAGGGTATAATTCTTGATAAAGCACAAGTACCGCCTATGAAAATCGGTGGAGAGGTAGGAAGAATCACCCGTTCAAAAACAGCATTAATAGATTATACAGATTATCTTCGTTCTGTTGCTTTGGAAGACCTTTCTGAATCCGGATACAAGGATTTTAACGGCTTGAGAATTGCGGTTGATTGTTCAAACGGTTCATCCTCTGTAATTGCTCCTACCCTTTTTATGAGCCTTTGTAATGATTGCTTTTTTATTGCATCGCATCCCAATGGTGTTAATATCAATGACAAGTGCGGCTCAACACATCTTGAGCTGCTTCAGGATTTTGTTGTTCGTAACGGTTGTGATGTTGGTCTTGCTTTTGACGGAGATGCAGACAGATTCCTTGCAGTTGATGAAAAAGGAAATGTCGTTGATGGTGATAAGCTCATAGCAATTTATGCAAAGCATCTTAAAGAAAACAATAGACTTACCAACAATACTGCAGTTGTAACTGTTATGAGTAATATGGGTTTCTTTAAATTCTGTGAGGACAACGGAATAAAGTGCGAGAAAACCAAAGTTGGTGACAGGTATGTTCTCGAGAATATGCTTGAAAACGGATATACAATCGGCGGTGAACAATCAGGACATATTATTTTCCGTGATTATGCAACTACCGGTGATGGAGAGCTTTCGGCCCTTAAGCTTCTTTGTGTAATGAAGAAAACCGGAAAATCCCTTTCAGAGCTTGCTTCGTGTATGAAAACATTCCCGCAGACTCTTATAAATGTCAGAGTGTCTGATTTTGGAAAAGCAAGATTCCCGAGAGATGAGCAAATAAAGAAAGCTATCAGCATAGCCGAAAAAGAACTTGGTAATGATGGCAGAGTGCTTGTTCGTGTATCAGGTACAGAGCCTCTTGTCAGGGTTATGCTTGAAGGCAAGGATAAAGAAAAGATCGAATACCTTGCTCAGGAATTGGCGCAGGTTATTAAGGAGAGATTACTTTAATGCGGGTATCTGATAAATGGATAGACTATGAACTGATTGATTGTTCTGATGGAGAACGACTTGAAAGATGGGGCGATATTATTCTTATCCGCCCCGATCCTCAGGCAATCTGGAATACTCCCAGAAAAAATTCTTTATGGAAAAATGCCCATGCCCGTTATCACCGTTCAAATCAGGGTGGCGGCTCTTGGGAGTTTTATAAAAAAATTCCCGAGGTCTGGCAGATTGCCTATGGTGATCTTAAATTCAATCTGAAGCCAATGGGCTTTAAGCATACAGGTGTTTTCCCTGAGCAGGCGTGTAACTGGGATCGCGTTGGTGAAATAATAAAAAACAGCGGCAGATCGGATGTTAAGGTACTTAATCTTTTTGCATACACAGGTGCAGCTACTGTATCAGCCTTATTGAACGATGCTTCTGTTGTTCACGTTGATGCTTCAAAGGGTATGGTTCAGTGGGCAAAGGAAAATGCGATTTCCTCCGGCGTGGCAGATAGAAATGTCCGTTGGATTGTTGATGATTGTATGAAATTCGTTGCTCGTGAAATACGCCGCGGAAATAAGTATGACATTATAATTATGGATCCGCCCTCATACGGCAGAGGACCGGGTGGAGAGGTTTGGAAGCTGGAAAACGAAATTTACGGTTTTGTAAGTCAGTGCGCAGAGCTTCTTACAGATAATTCACTTGCGGTAATAATAAACTCGTACACATCAGGCATTTCACCTGCGGTTATGAGTTATATTTTGAATAGTGTTGTCGGTAAACGCTTCGGCGGAAATGCTGTAGCTGATGAAATCGGCTTGAAGGTCAGCGATACAGGTCTTGTCCTTCCTTGCGGCGGTACATCAATCTGGGAAAAGTAAATTATGAAAAAAATAATAGAATTTAAAAATGTAAGCTTCAGGTACCCTGACGAGCAGAGAGATGCTCTCGAAAATCTTTCTTTGGATTTTTATGAGGGACAATTTACTTGTGTATTGGGGCATAATGGATCGGGTAAATCTACAACCGCAAAGCTTATAAACAGTCTTCTTATTCCTACCGGTGGCAAGGTTTTTACCTACGGCTATGATACATCAAATGAGGATAATGAGATTGATATAAGAAAAAATGTGGGAATGGTATTCCAGAATCCCGATAATCAGATTGTAGCAACGATTGTTGAGGATGATGTTGCATTTGGTCCTGAAAATTTAGGCATCCCTCGGGATGAGATACGCAGAAGAGTTGATGATGCGCTTAATATTGTGGATATGTATGCGTACAGAAAACACGAGCCCCACCGACTTTCAGGCGGTCAGAAGCAGAGGGTTGCTATTGCGGGAATTATAGCAATGCACACAAATTGTATTGTTCTTGATGAGCCTACGGCAATGCTTGATCCCAAAGGTCGCAGAGAGGTTATCGATGCTTTGTTCCGTTTGAAAAATGAACTTGGTATTTCGATAATTCTTGTTACACATTTTATGGATGAAGCGGTTAAGGCTGACAGAGTTATTGTTATGAATGACGGCAAGGTTGCTCTTGATGGTACACCTACAGAGGTTTTTTCTAATTCTGAGTATCTTGAATCAATCGGACTTTCTGTGCCAAAGGCTCTTGAGCTTACAAATGCTTTAAAGGAAAAAGGAATTGATTTGAAGGCAAAGCCTCTTACTGCAGAGGATTTTGTTGTTGCCTTCAAAGATTATTTAAATAATTGAGGTTGTTAAAATGTCTGTGCTTTCTGTGCACAATTTAATATATGGCTATTCTAAGGGTACACCCTTTGAGATCGGTGCTTTAAACGATGTTTCTCTGGATTTTGAGGCAGGGGAGATTGTTGCTCTTATCGGACATACAGGCTCCGGTAAAAGTACGCTTCTCAAGCATCTCAATGGCTTGCTTAAGGCTGATTCCGGTAAGGTTGTTTTTGATGGGGTGGATATTCATTCAAGCAAAAAAACACTTATTGATTGCAGATTCAATGTAGGTCTTTGCTTTCAGTATCCCGAGCAGCAGCTTTTTGAGTCAACTGTTTACAGAGATATTGCCTTTGGTCCTTCTAATATGGGTTTATCCCAGGAAGAAATCAAGGAAAGAGTTTATAATGCTATTGAGTATGTGGGATTAACTTCGGATTATCTCGATAAATCACCCTTTGATCTTTCGGGTGGTGAAAAAAGGCGTGTTGCTATTGCGGGTGTTCTTGCTATGAAGCCGCGTGTTCTTATTCTTGATGAGCCTACGGCAGGGCTTGATCCTGCCGGAAAGAAAAGCCTTCTTGAGCTTATTGAGTCTTATAACAAAAATACGGGTAGTACGGTTATCTTTGTTTCTCACAATATGGATGATGTTGCACTTATTGCGCACAAGGTTATTGTGATGAGTAAAGGTAAGGCTGTTCTTCAGGGTAGTGTTGAGGAGGTTTTTTCGAAAGGTGAATATCTTTCCTCCTTGGGACTTGATGTTCCTGAGGTTACAACAATAATGCTTGAGCTTAAAAAAGCAGGTTTTGATTTTGGTGATACGGCATTTACTGTTACGGGTGCAAGGGATACTCTTCTTCAATTCCTCGGAAAGGAGGAGCTTGTATGATCAGTGATATTACTATAGGTCAGTTTTTTCCGGGTAATTCAATTCTGCATAAGCTTAACGCGCAGACAAAAATTGTCCTTACCTTTTTGATGATTGTTGTAATTTTCTTTTGCAAGAATTTCTATTCTCTGGCACTTCTTTCCGGCTTCTCCGTTGTTGCGTATATTTTCTCTAAGCTTTCGCCAAAGCTTATACTTAAAAGCTTTAAGCCGCTACTGCCGATTGTTCTTATTACAACGTTGCTTCAGCTTTATTATACTCAAAAGGGGAATGTTCTTTTTGAGTGGCGTTTTATAAGCATCACGGATACGGGAATATATATGGCGATTTTTGTCACCGTAAGAATCTTTTCGCTTTTGCTTATAAGCTCCTTGCTTACCTATACCACTTCGCCTACGGATCTCACAGATGCTATTGAAAAGCTTCTTTCACCATTGAAGGTGTTTAAGATCGACATTCATACCTTTGCGATGATGATGACAATTGCATTAAGGTTTATACCTACTTTAATCGATGAAATTGACAGAATTATGTCTGCTCAGAAGGCTAGGGGTGCAGATTTTGAAAGCGGTAATCTTATAAGCAGAATCAAAGCTTTGTTTCCTATTTTTATTCCACTCTTTATATCAGCTTTTAAGAGAGCGATTGAATTAACAGATGCTATGTCCTGCCGTTG
>JAZSCI010000271.1:0-5932 GCA_045602865.1 Acutalibacteraceae bacterium | reverse complement strand
CTTCGATAATGCCGCAGGTCTTTGTATCCTTGTAAGCATTGTAGATATACTCAGCGGCATAGTTATTCTTGATAACCTTATCCTCTACAATACCCATACCTGTTTCTTCAACAGCCATTTTTGCAAGAGAGATTCTTGCTTTGTTAGCGGCAGATGCAGCAGCAAGGAAAATCTTATCTACCTGCTCCTGAGTGTAGGTAGCGAACTTCTTCTGTGCCTCTCTTGTGCGCTCAATAGCTTCCTGAAGCTTTTCTACGCTGACAACAATTTCGTTCTTCATGTCCATTATATCCTCCTAATAATAATTACATTGTTTGGATGGGCTTAGTTCGAACTTCGCCCTCGCTAACTTTGTTATTATTTTAACAACCTTTGTGGGATTATGGAATTCTTAAAACATATAAGCGGTATTATCAAAAATGATAATACTCAAAGGAATAAAAAAACCGACTTGAGTACAATATACTCAAATCGGTAAAAAACATTGATACAGAATTTTATTTTTTCAGATGTTTTCTCTTGGATTCACACAAAGAAGTAATAAATTGGCGATCAAGCTTTGTAAGCTTATATCCGTTTTTATAAATTAAAACATCTTTATATACCTTCTTGTTATCGCCACATTCCTTTTGAACTAAATTATATCGTTCAAGAAGACTTTGGGGTGCAGGAGAAACCCACATAAACGTTTCGGGGTTCATTGATAACAAATCGAACTGACTTGCTCTTTCAAAAATAAAAATTCTTCTGTTGATGTTGTCAGGCAACTCTTCTTTAACAACCTTTGAAAGTGGCATTGAGGGAACATAAGGGTCTGCGTGGGCAATTTCTATGTAATCCTTTAAGTCGTCATACGATATGTTTTCTTTTTTTGCCAACGGATTATCTGCGCTCATAATAAGAGAATATGTAAATTCCGTTACTAACTCATACTGAAATCCTTTTTCTTCAAGCATTGATTTAAAATATTTATCATAATTTTCAGCATAACGTATTATACCTAATTTATAATCATGCTCAAGCATATTGCGGATTGTTCGCTGGGAGTTGGTTTCTTTATAAAATATTTCCGCCGCATCACCTGAAAGTGATTTTGAGAATTCTGCAAATGCTTCAGAGATATAACAAGCTCTGGGAACAGAAATAGAAAACTCCTGTTTTTTAGCTGTGCCTTTTTTATAGAAATCCTCAACCTGCTCAATCTGACCGAGAATTCTTTTGGCAAAGTTTATGAACTGCTCTCCGTCAGGAGTAAGCTCCATGCCTTTGGTGGTTCGTTCAAAAATAGATATACCAAGGTCTGCTTCAAGCTCTTTAATTGAACGGCTTATATTAGGCGTTGCAATAAGCAAGGTTTCAGAGGCTTTACCCAAAGAACCGAGCCTTGCAACCTCAACGGCATATTTCATATGTAATAAATTCAAACCACATCACCACCGGTATTTTTCTTGATTATATCACTAAGATTTTTAAAAAGCAATAATTACGGATGGCAAGTTTCGTATTTCTTTTATCTTTAAAAGAAAATAAAATCATACTCATTTATACGAAAACAAGAGAGCAGATACCCTGCTCTCTCAACGGTTTCCATATTCGGCGGATTACACCACAAATTCAGCCTTACTGCCGCCTGATTTATCCTTGGTAACAACAATCTGCTTGTCGATTCTTTGTTTTAATTCCCCTACGTGTGAAATTATACCTACAAGGCGATTGCTTTCTGCTAAAGATGTGAGTGCCTTCATAGCTGCAGACAGAGATTCCTCATCCAATGAGCCGAAGCCCTCATCCACAAACATTGTGTCAAGCTTTATACCACCTGCCGAGGATTGAATTTCATCCGCAAGTCCAAGCGCCAGAGCAAGAGAGGCCTTGAAGGATTCGCCGCCTGAAAGGGATTTAACACTACGGTGAGTGCCGTTATAGTGGTCAATTACATCTAAATCAAGACCGCTCTGTCCAACCTTTGAAAGTCCATCCTTACGGCGCACCAGATCATACTGACCATCGGTCATAATCATAAGGCGGGTATTTGCACGGGCAATTATCCTATCGAAATAATTCATCTGGATATAAGTTTCAAGCATTATTCTCTGCTTACCCGAAAGCTTACCGTTTGCAGTTTCGGAAAGAGCATTAACCCAGGTAAATTTCTTTTCGGTGTCTATAAGATTTCCTGACTTAAGTCTTATATTCTCAAGGGCGGATTTATTGGAAACGATTCTGCTATGAAGATCTTTCGACAGCTTATCAAGCTCCGATAGCTTATCTGCAAGCGCCTGCTGCTTCTGCATTTCCTTCTCAAGGTCAATATCCGTATTCTCGCCAATTCGCTTTTTGATTTCATCCTTTGCAGACTTGAGTGCAACAATTTTTTCGTTATTGACATTAAATTCAGTCTGCGCATTTTCAAAGGCTTTAACAAGCGCCTCAGCTTTATTATTAAGACTGATTATTTCCTCAACTACCTTTTCCTTGGACTCAAAAGCAAGCTTACTCTTAAGCTCCGCCACTCTTTTTTCAAGGGATTTATTTTCCGTTTCAGCAGTTCTCTTTTCATCCTTAAGCTCTGCAAGTCTTTCCGTGGTATCCTCAAGCTTTTTATTCTTTTCAGGAAGAAGCGCGTTGATTTTCTCCTTGCGTTCAAGCTTCCTCTGTGCCTCGGTTATCTGTGCATCCTTCTCATTGAATTCCTCAACAATATCAGAAAGCCTTTGTGCTACAACGGTTTTTGCTTCATCAAGCTCAATCTCTCCTAAAAGTGCCGTAGCCTCTTCGGATACATTTTCGGTTTTCTCCTCCAGCACACCTTTAAGACTTCCCGCTTTTGTTCTGGCATCATTTGCCAGTGCTTCAAATCTGTTGAGCTCGAGCTGTAAAGCCTCAAGCTCCTCCTTTGTAGGTGCATTTTCAGGCTTTACGGCAATATTCGGGTGAGTTACAGAGCCACAAACAGGACAAGCTTTACCCTCTTCAAGAGTATCGGCAAGTATTCCTGCCTGAGCATTAAGATATGCAATATTAAGCGCTTTGAAAGCCTTGTCAGTCTTCTCTGCCATATCCTGCTTTGCGAGATAATCACTGAGAGCCTGTTGATAGTCGGCACGGGCTTTATCCACCCCGGTCAGATTTTGCTTCAGGCTTTTCAGCTTTCTTCCCTTTTCGGCTATGGCATTCTTCTCGGTTTCAAGGCGGAGCTTTTCCTCGCCGACCTTATCTAATTTTTTGCCCTCTTCGGTAAGGGTGACAATTTCCGCCTTGATTGATTCAATAAGCCTCTCTGTTTTCTCCACATTTTCAGAGCTATTCTCTATAAGCTGCTTATTTCTGTTAAAGGCACTTTGTTTAGCCTGAAGCTCATCATAATCAGAGAGGCTTGCCTTCAGCTTTGCCGCCTTTTCATTAAGCTTTTTTACCTCGGGCTGCTTTGACTTTTCCTCTGCAAGGACTTCTGTCAGCTTTTTCATTTTTTCTTCTGCGGCTTTTGTATCCTTCTCATTTTGCTCCAGATCCCTTTTCGCAGAAATAATATCATTTGCCTTTGTAATGAGCGATTTTACGGCATCGGCTTCCTTTTGCAGCTCAGCTTCCTGCTGTGCTGTTTTCTTTTCCTTCGCCTCATCATCGAAAACGAGTTTTACCATAAGAGCAATTGTATCCTCAATAGTCAGATCACCGTTTTTGCTCTTCTCAACCTCAGTAAAATCTGTACTATCCTCATCACAAACAATGCCTTCCACATACTGTGAAATGCTTCGTTTTATGTTTTCACATTCTCCGGAAAGCACACTTGCCTCCCGTTTGAGCCGCTCCTGCAAATCAGAGAAAAGCTCTGTTTTGAAAAGGTGGCGGAATATTTCAATTCTCTCCGAGGTGGGGGCTAACAGTAATTTCAGAAAATCCCCTTGTGCAATCATAGCAATCCTGCAAAACTGATCTCTGTCTATACCGATAATTTCCTTTACGGCATTGTCAACATCCCTTATTTTTGTTACTACCCTACCATCGGGATATGTGATTTCTGCATTGGCAGTTTGCCTGGTTGTGCCGCCTCCGCGTTTTGCCTCCCGTTCATATTCAGGGTTTCTTTTTACTGTATACGCCTTGCCTCGATAGCTGAAAACAAGCTCTACCTCTGTGGGGGTGGAGTCATCGGCGTACTTGGAGCGGAGCATAGACACCTCCCGCTTTTTACTGCTGGCTTCCCCGTATAACGCATACATTATAGCATCAAAAATTGTAGTCTTTCCGGCACCTGTATCACCGGTTATAAGATATATACCCTCTGTACCGAGCTTTTCAAAATCGAACTCGGTGACTCCTGAATAGGGACCAAATGCCGAAATTTTCAACTTTAACGGTCTCATTTATTCCCCTCCCATATCTGTTCAATAATATCGGTTACAAAGCTTATCTGCTCTTCACTTAAGGGTTGTCCGTTCTGTAATTCATAGAAATCGCTGAAATGCTCAAGAGGAGTTTTTTCTCTTACCTTTTCAGCACCGTTTATCTCGTTTGCAGTACGAGTTCTTTTGTTATCATAGTCAAGCTTCATAATATTTTTATATATGACACGAAGCTTTGTAAGCACATCGGGAATATCCTCCTCATCAGTCAGAGTAATGTGCACATAATCCTGTTGGTAGCTTGTGTTCTCCCAGAAGCTCTTAAGGGTAATCTCATCATACTTACCTTTGATTTCGACCATATCCCTTTTAGGAATAAGGGGAATAAAATCAAGGTCTATGTCGCCTTTTTCCCTGATATTCAACACAGTAACGGTTTTACTGTCCTTTGCTTCCGAGAAGGAATATTTCAAAGGTGTTCCGCTATAACGGATAAATTCACTACCGCATTTCTGCGCTCTGTGAATGTGTCCTAATGCTACATAGTCAAGGTCCTCAAAAACAGAAGCCTCCACATTGTCTGTACCACCTACGGAAACATCCTCCGACTCTGTTCTCGAAGCGCCTGTGACAAATTGATGAGTGATTAAAATATTTCGTTTTTCTTTATCTATATTCATTGACTTAACCGCCACCCTTACGGCATCGGTGTATGAAGCGATTTCACTGTCGGGGAAAAATCTTCTCACATTTGAGGGCTTCACAAAGGGAAGCATATAGACATTTACTTCTCCGAATTCATCTGTAAGGGTTATAGACTCCACCTTGCCGTTATAAACGGGTGACATATAGATACCGCTTTTGTCCATAAGTCTTCCGCCAAATGCGATACGCTCGGCTGAATCGTGATTTCCGCTTATAACAAAAACCTTCAGGTCTCTTTTTGAAAGCCGAACAAGAAAGTCATCAAAAAGCTCAACTGCCTCTGCAGAGGGCACGGCTTTATCGTAAATATCACCTGCTATAATAACTCCATCAGGAGCTTGTTCATCAATTATATTAATAATTACGGTAAGTATATACTCCTGATCCTCAAGCATAGAAAACTCATTTACTCGCTTTCCTATATGCAGATCGGATAAATGCACAAATTTCATAACCATCCCTCACATTTATATGCTTTTTATAATTATACCAAGAAAAAACGACTAATTCAATTAATTGGGGATATTTAATAAGAGCAGAAAAACCTTCCTGACTTTTTTCATAAAAGAAATAACATCCCGTGCCGTGGCATAGCCATAGCGCGGGATGTTGCAATTTTGTCTTTATAATCGTTTTTAAGATTATTCTGCCTGCTCCTCAACCTTGAAGCCTTTTTTGATAAGGAAGAAGAGAGGGATAGCAACAAACACAGAAACAACGGCAGCATAAAGGAACATACTGCTTGAGGGTACGATTGTTTCAACTCCGTATTCGTTAGCGTAAGTAACTGCAGAGTTACGGCAAGCAAGGTCACCGAGGGCGGGACCGATAACCATAGGAAGAAGAACTGTAAATATCATTCTGATGCCCTGGAAAAGACC
>JAZSCI010000270.1:0-4486 GCA_045602865.1 Acutalibacteraceae bacterium | reverse complement strand
GGCTGAGCTTCGTGATGAGGCAGAGGAAGCTGCTGAAGAAATCAAGGAAGATGTGGGAGAAGCCGTTGAGGAGATAAAAGAGGAAGCTCAGGAATTTGCAGAGGAAATTCGTGAATTCACAGAGGATATCAGAGAAGAGTTCACAGAGGAAATCAAAGAGGAAGCAGAGTCCGAGTCTTATGTAGAGGAAGCTGAGGAGCAGGCTGAAATCATTTCTGAGCAGGAAACAGAGGAAGAAGCTTCCGAGGAAGAGACTTTCGCTGAAACCGAAACAGAAGAGGAGTCTGTGGCTCAGGAGCAGGAGGCTGCAGAGCCCAAAAAGAAAAAAGGCTTCTTCGGGAGGTTTTTCAGATAATGGAAAAGGTATTTTTAATTGCTACTCATAATATGAAAAAAAGAGATGAGGTTTATCGGATTCTCTCTCCTTTAGGAATAGATGTGAAAACCGCCGAGCAGGCAGGAGTTGAAATTTCCGATGTTGATGAAACCGGAGAAACCTTCTATGAAAATGCTCTGCTTAAGGCAGAAAGCGGATGCAGGGAAACAGGTATGCCTTGTATAGCAGATGATTCAGGTCTTGCCGTTGATTATCTTGCAGGAGCACCCGGTGTATATTCTGCCCGTTTTTCAGGTGTTCACGGTGATGATGAGGCAAATAACAGTAAGCTTCTCAAGCTTTTGGCGGATTTACCCCCGGAGGAGAGAAAAGCAAAGTTCATTTCTGTTGTTTGTTGTGTATTTCCTAATGGCGATATTGTAACTGCCAGAGGTGAGTGTCAGGGCTATATCGGCTATGAGCCGGTTGGTAACGGAGGCTTTGGCTATGATCCCATTTTTATGGTAAACGGTAAGAGTGTTGCTCAGCTTTCTCCCGAGGAGAAGGATGGCATAAGCCACCGTGGAAACGCTCTCAGAAAGCTTGCTGCCGAGTTGAAGAATTACTTTTCTGAATAATATATACTGAAAACAGTGCCAAGTTGTGTGATGTCAATTTCTGTTCTGACATTACCCGACTCGGCACTTTTTGTTTCGGGTGCCGGTGTGCCTGATTCAAAATGATTGTGCGCTTCCTTCATAAGCTCATTTGCAGAGTAGGTATCATCTGCAAAAGCAACTGTAAAAGCATCCACAAAGGCAAGAACTGTTGTATTTTTATGTAGGGAAGCGGGGATAATAATATGTGCTTCGTTTATTCGGCTTTTATGGTCTGCAATCAGTTTTAACAAAAGCTCTTCCTTTCCTATTTTGAAATATCGGGAATAGCTGCTTTCTTCCTTGTTGAAAATAAACCCCTCGGATGATATTTCATATTGTGAGGAGTATTCATTCATTCGTTGTGTAATGGCAAAAATGCTTCTTCCGTGAGTAGGTGAGTCGCATCCGCTTGTGAAAAAAAGACAGATAACCAGAAAAAAACATAAAAAATATTTCTTTTTCAAAAAATTACCTCCTAAAATTTACAATTGTGTAACAAATTATTCAATAAATGTTGTATAATAAACCATAGAATAGTATTATTAAAATATATGAAAAATTATAAAAAGAAATACAGAGTGATTGATATGAGAGATTTATTTAAAACAATTTTATGTTTTTGTTTAACATTAGCGGTTCTGATTTCCTCTGTTGGCGTTATTGGTACAGCATCATACGAAAGTGATTATCCGGAAGGAGTAACTGCAGAAGAGGCGGATAATGCCGTTGGAGCAACAGATAAGCTTTTGAAGAGTATTATACCTTCGTTGATGGGTGTAACCCTTAAGGATATGGTCAAGCCTATGCTTTACAGCAGTGAAACCCTGTCCGGTATTGTTGTGTCCTTATATACGGAGCTTTGGGCAAGTAATGAAGAGCTTTCGCCCATTGGCATCGATATTTCCGTTTCTGCCGTAGCACAGGCTCTGGCGGGCTATCCCCAGGTAAGTAATGCGCTTATGAGTGCAGGTAGCTGGGAAAATGTAAGCCTTGAAAATGTTGATTGGGGAGTAAGTACAAAAAACGACTTTGCAAAGGCTATAGGTGATGCTTTTGCACCCTTTAACGATATTTTCTATATGCTTCTGTGCTCGGGAACATACACGATTTCAGGCTTTATAAAGATAGAAGGCGCAGATGGTTATAACAATTCTATTATCCCTATGCTTAAGGCATTGAAGTGCAATCAGATTATAAGCAATGATATTTTCAAAGCAGATGCACAGAACGATAAATCATCAATGGTAAAAAATATTATTATGCCCGTACTTACTATGCTTGAAAGCGGACTTGATTCTCCTGCTGATACACTTACGGATGTTCTTCCTTCCTTCGCATATTTTATAGAAAGCGGAGAAATGGATAAGTGTATGGATTCTCTCATTGTGCCCATTACACAGAACAAGCTTGTGGAAATAGCGGTGCTTCTCAAGCTTTTTGATATGGAAAGCCTTGATTTCGATGTAAAAACAATGCTTGGTGATATGCTCACTCAGTCGGATGGGCAAATGGGAATAGCTCTTTCGGAAATTGATTTTAAGGGCTTGTCTCTTTGCGGTACACATAACGGAAGTGAGTTTATTTCTCAAAAGGGCAGGGCTTATGTTAAAATAATGAGATGGCTCATTGATACCCTAAAGCTTAATAAGGATACGCTTCCTCAGCTTATGGCAGAAGCACCCGCAGGCACAGGCGCTGCAGTGGAGCTTCCTGATAATATGCTGGAAGGACTCCTTTCAAAGGATACAGATGCTGTTGTAGGTACTGTAATAAAGCTTTTTGTACCATCTGTGATAGGTGAGGCAAAGGCTATGGTTTATCCGGGTGTAACCCCCGTAAGTGTTCAGTATACTCCCAATCTTACAAAGGAAAACCTGGAAAAAATGCTGAAGGAAACTGATTCTCTCCTTGATGATTTTGTCAAAGAGGGCGGAAGCTACGGCAGTATGGAGTCTCTGCTTACAAGCAGTATATATAATAATGGTAATATAACCGCCTTGCTCAAGGGTATCTACGGAGCACTTGAAAAGGAAGGGCTTATACAGCTTCTGGCAGTGTTGGGTATAGATGCCACACCAAAGGGAGTTGCTGCTTGTCTCGGAGAAGATAGCTACTCGAATGTGAGAAATATTCTTCAAAGGGAAAAGTGGAGTGATGTGCCCGATAATATATCCTGGGGCTTCTATAACGGCTCACGAAAGGGCTTTGAAAATGCTCTTGTAGCGGTGCTTCGCCCCTTGAATCCCTTACTGCGGGTTGTTCTTGCAGGCGAAAATCTTGTTGTTATGGACAGTATTACTGTAACCGGAGCCGATGGCTACAACAATTCTGTTATTCCGTTGTTGGAGGCGCTTGGCTGCGATGACAGAGATATTAAAGCCTATGATGAATACAAGAAAAATTCTTCGGGCGATGCCATTCTTAAGAACATTACAACTCCTGTTTTCAATTTGCTTGATGATGTATTTGAAAAGCCCGTTGATACACTTAGCAGAAGGCTTCCGAACATTGTGTATTTTATGAATAGCGGTTCTCTTGAAATCGTTTTAAGTAACCTTCTTTTGCCCGTAACTGCGCTTACCGAGAAGATTTCACCCCTTGTAGAGGGTGATATGCCTGATATGTCAGGTTTAACGGAAAAGCTTGATATTAATGAACTTCTTAAGTCGTTAACCGCTGACTCAGGCTTGAAGATAGCCGATTTTGATGCGGCTTCTCTTTCGGGTATGGGTATTAAAACAACTAAAACAAGTAAGCAGGTTATTAACGGACAAAGAACAACTTATTCTTATATAGAAGCGAATCAGACAGATGTGCTTATGAGTCTTTTGCGCGTTCTTGCACGGACTATGAAGCTTCCAGGAAACGAAAATATGCTTATGAGTACAATGGGTGAGGGCAACGGAACCTTTGATACCTATGCATCATCTCTTTCTGAGCAGTTTGCTACTATGACAGAGGATGAGCTTATAGAATGGCTTTATAACCTTCTTTTCAAAGAAAGAGCGCAGGTTGAAATTGTGGTTGATGAGGACTATCATCCCACAATCATATATAAGGAGCCTCAGGCTGATAATACTGTGTGGTACGGTGTAGGCGGAGCAGCCCTTTTTGCGGCAATAGTCGGTCTTGTGCTTTTTCTTAACAGAAAACGACTGTATTATTAAAAGGGGGAGGAAAGTAAAATGTTAGTATTAAAAAATATTATCAAGGATTATATTACCGGAGATACAACTGTCCGAGCGTTGAAGGGAATTGATATTAATTTCCGTGAAAATGAATTTGTAGCTGTGCTCGGTCCTTCGGGCTGCGGTAAAACCACCCTGCTTAATATTATAGGCGGTCTTGACAGATACACAGGGGGCGATCTGTGTATAAACGGAAAATCCACAAAGCATTTTGATGACAGTGATTGGGACACCTACAGAAACCACTCAATAGGCTTTATTTTCCAGAGCTATAATCTTATTCAGCACCAGACAGTTTTGTCCAATGTTGAGCTTGCCCTGAC
>JAZSCI010000269.1:0-3103 GCA_045602865.1 Acutalibacteraceae bacterium | reverse complement strand
TTCCTTTCAAAGGATGCTACAGTTGCAGCTGACGGAAATGGTACCGGAGATGCAGGTAATGCTTCTACAGGCAACACCTCTACAGGTAACACCTCTACAGGCAACACCTCTACAGGTAACACTTCCACAAACACAAATGCTGGTACAAGCACAAACACAAATGCTAACACAAGCACAAACACAAACGCTAACACAAGCACAAACACAAATACCAATACAAACACAAATACCAACACAGATGCAAATGCAAACACAAATACAGATGCAAATGCAGATGCTAACAAGGATAACAACGCAGATGCAAATGCAGATGCAGGTAACGATGCTATCCTTGCAGATCCTCTTGCAGCTTTCCAGAAGGCTTCAAAGGAAATCAACCAGAATGGTATTGCAGGTTACACAAAGAAGGGCTGGCAGGCAGTTGAAGGTCAGCTTCAGCTCAGCAAAGCTAACTTCCTTGCAGGTACTCTCACAAGCCTTATCTCAGGCTTTATGACAACTGAGGCAGATGCAGAAGAGAAGATCAATGAAAAGGGTTCTGATGATGCAAAGAATCGTATGCCCGCAGGTGATGCTTCTGCAAGCTACATCAAGAGCGCAACTGCTGTTAAGGAAGGCGACAACTACGTTGTTACCGTTGTTATGAACGATCAGGTTAACCCCTCCTATGACGATACAGACGGTCTTGTAAAAATGTCAAGAGAATTCCTTGATATTAAGGACGTTGTTGAGACAGTTGCAACTGATGCTACAGTTTCCAAGATCGTTAGCAGAGTTGATGGTACAATCAACTACAAGGCTTACACAATCACAGCTAAGATGAATGCTAAGGGCGAGTTCATCGAGATTAAGCACTATGGTGTTGGCGATATCAATGCTGATGTTACAGCAGTTGGTGTTGGCGATCTCCAGGCTTCCGGTGCTCTTTCCTTCAACGCTCTTTACTACAACTTCGTATATTAATCAATATACATAAGTAGAGATAATTCCGTTAATTATAAAACCCCAACCCACAAAATGGGTTGGGGTTTTAGTCTTTTAGAGTAATTTGTATTGACTTTTAAAGCTTTTTATTGTAATCTTAAATATAGAGTCAGTTTGGCTATGTGCCGCCTGATAAATTTCTTTTGTAATCGAAAGGGGATTATATTAATGAAGGCTACAGAACTTAAGATTATTTCAATTGTTCTTGGAATTGCGTTGATGTTTACCGTATTTTCAAGTAATGCACTCTCCGTTATTTCAATGCTCTATTCTATCAAGAATATGAATAGCGCACCCGCTCCTGAAGTGCAGCAAGGCGTTGCACCACAGGGTAACAATAGCGGTAATGCTTCATCCGGCTCCAATATGGGTAATGCTGCAAATAATGCAGGTAATACAAGTGCGGGTACAAGTAGCAGTACCGGTACAAATGCAGGTACCGGCAACGGTACAGGGGCAAACACAGGTACAACAGTTCAAAATAACTCAAATAATACTGCTACCGATAACAAAGGTAACGGGACAGAGGGTACCGCTAACGATAACACCAATAATAAGATGGACTCTGCCGAGAAAAGCGCTCAGGAAATTCTTGAGATATACACAAGAGTTATGAACAAGGCAAAGGCTGATAAGCCCGGTTATACAAAGATTGAGTATCAGGAGCTTCCCTCAGATGCAAATAACCGTGTTATTTCTAAAGGCTCAGGTCTTGTAGGTGTTCTTCTTAATCTTGTTGACAGTCTTGAGCTTATGAAGTCCAAGGAAGCTGCTGAAGCAGATCCTGAAATTGTTGAAAAGGGTAGCGATATGAGATGGTTCCCCGTTTACAAGTGTGAAAAGGGCTGCTATCTTACAGATGTAAGTGCCATTGAAAGTGCAACCTACGAGGATCTTGGTGACGGCAAGGCAAAGATTACGATTGAGATTAATGATGAGTCCAATCCCGAGCCCATGGCAGAAGGTGCTTCCACATCTCCCAGCAACACGGGCGCTATGTTCTCACCTCTTTCAAAGGCAGAAATTGATACCACACTCAATGGCGGCGCGGTTTCTGCAGTAATCAAAAATGTTACATATAATCTTGTTTACCACGATTGTAAGGTAGTGCTTGTGTATGATACAAAAACCGATGAAATCATCACTCTTGAGCAGTATATGAATGTTGCTATACAGGGTAGCGGTAATGTTGTTCTTATGGGCGACATCCAGATTGACAAGCAGGAGCTCTTTAATACAATGTATATCAAGGATTTCCAGTATTGATTTTTATTCTTTACACCCCTCTCGCGAGGGGTGTTTTTCTTTTGGCTTAAGGACATCAAGAGTCGAAATGCGGTTTATCTAAATTCCTTTTTATATTGCCTTTTATCTTTGGGTATGTTACAATATATACAACAACTGTTTAATGGGTGATATATGTGATATTAAAGATTTTGTTTGCGCTCTGCCTTGTTGTAGAGGTGTTTTGTGTGCCGTGGTATCTTAAAGCGTTGTGGCCTGAAAAATGCAGAAAATCCCTGATTCTCAAAATGGTTTGTGCTACAGGTTTTGTGAGCATAGGTATTTTATCAATGCTCATAAGTGGCAACTTTTCTGATTTCGCTGTTACAATGGTTATAGGTACTGTATTCGGTTGGATTGGTGACTATTTTCTTCATGCAAAGCCTTCCAATGCTTACTTTGCCACGGGCTTCGTAAGTTTTCTTATAGGACATATTGCCTATATAATTGCCTTTGTCAGAGCTACACCGGTCATATCAGCGGATTATGATATGTTTAACCTTAAGGAGGTTCTTATTCTTATAGGAATTGTTGCAGCTGCAATAGTTGTGTCAAGGGTTCTTAAGGTGAAATTTGCCCCCCGTATTGTTGAGTTGGCTATATGGATATACGTTATTACCATAACAATTATGCTCATAAGAGCATCTGCACTTGGTATGTGCTATTGGTCAGCAGGTGGCGAGAATGGTTTGATTGCATTCCTTGTGCTTACCTTAGGTGCGGTTTTCTTCCTTATGTCTGATGTGACTCTCGGTTTGATTATTTTCGGCGGACAAAAGAAAAATTATCCCCTGAAGATTTTTAATATACTCACATATTTCTGGGGACAGGTAAT
>JAZSCI010000268.1:0-2321 GCA_045602865.1 Acutalibacteraceae bacterium | reverse complement strand
AAGAAATGAAAAGAATATATCCTGATAAAAAGGATTTTGAGAAATATTTTTATGAGTCTATTTGGTCGAAGGGTTATTCTCTTGAGTTTTTCAGCAGCGGATATAACAGAGCCTGGGAACTTATAACGGATGAGACGGCATACCTCCTTCTTGAACAGAAGAACGGAGAATATTATTTGGGTGTCAGCTATTATGATAAGGGGGATAAACCTCGTTCAGCTGAATATAGCCTACGGGTTATGTATAGGGTAAATCTTACAGGCGAAAAGTATGATGTGTATTATTACGAATCATCCGATGAGGTTATAAAGCCTTATATAGCTTTGTCAAAGTATGGTAATGAATTTTCTTTTGTGAGCTCCGGGTATAGTAGCTACAATGCGTGCGGAACATACAGGCACACAGGTGACACTCTTGTTCTTGAGACATCTGATGGTATATGCAGATATATATTTGAGCGGGATGAGAATGGAGATTATATTTTTGATTCCTCCCGTTCCTCGGATATGTTCACATACAAAAGCTTTACGGGAGCTATGGTTGAAAATTTTGTTAGTGTACCTGATGGAGCTTTGTTTGTGAGAAATGATTATGCTTATAAGGGGATTATAGATGAGAGCTTTGAAAATAAACAACTTTTCCCTGTTCGGAAGGGTTTGGGTGAATATCTGAGCAGTGAATTTAACCATTATGTTGATAACAGTTTAATTTTCCGAAGCGATGTGTATACCTTGTGTGTGGATTATTCTGCAGAAAATTATGTGGAAAAGTGTGAAAGTTTCAGAAAAAAGTATACCTTCCGTGATATAGAAAGCCTTGATAAAGGCAATTACGGTTACGAAAAGGATTGCTTTAACTATAAGGATTATACCTTTAGCGTTCTTGATGAAAGAGCATATCCTTGTATGGAATACGGATATCCTAAACAATTATTTTTTGTGGGTTGGTCGGATAAAAGCAACAGAATTGTGTTTGTGTATTTTTATGATTTCGACCTTGATTATATAGATGAAAGCTTCGGAGATTTTCTTGACTATTATCTTCCGGATGATTTTTGATATAATAAACAACAGACCTGCTTTATAGATTTATAAATCAGGTCTGTTGTGTAATATACTATGTATTTGAAATGAATTTGTAAAACAAATCCGAAGAATTGTCGTTTAATGGTATAAGCCCGGTATTCGATTTGTATATGCAAATAGTATCTGACAAAAAAATTATGCCACAAGCCACTTGTATTTTTCAACACTGTAAAGAGGGATAAAGGGTACCATAATGGGAACGGACTTTACGTATTTCTGATACTCGGGATCGTTGCCGTAATTCTTATTCTGTCGGATTTCAAGACGGCGCGCACCACTGAACATAACGAAGATGATGCCTATATAGCCGATAGCAACTATGAGCCACTGCCATCCTGAAACAGCAGTTATACCTGCAATAACAACACCGGTCCAGAAAATCATCTCTCCAAGATAGTTGGGGCAACGGACAATTTTGTAAAGTCCTGTGTCTACAAAACGGCGGGGATTAACCTTTTTTGCCTTGTTTTTCTGAATGTCTGCAACTGATTCAATAACAAGACCGAGGAGCATAACGGCAGCACCGATGAAAACAAAAGCATTGTCCTTTGCTGCATTATGCATACGGTAGAATACACCTGAAACCTGGGTTACATAAAGAAGTGCACAGGTCACCCAGATAGCAATTTTGACACCAAAGGGAACAGTCTTACCATCCTTGATTTCGCCCTTCATATTCTTTTTGTAGGAGTTGTCACCAATCTCGCGTGATACAAGATAACCGCCGAGTCTGCAACCATAAAGAATAAAAAGCGCACAACAGATAATGGTACCGATTGTCAACTGCTTGCCGTAAAGAAGCAGCATCAGAATACCTTCGCCTGCAATTGAAAAACCATATCCGATTGAAATAAACCAGACATAATTCTTAAAGCCGATTGAGCTTATAAGCAGGGCTGCAACCAGGAGTAATAATAATTCAAGAGAAAAAAACATAACTAAACACCTTTCTTTTTTTTGATTTTTCAACACTTGAATTGTACTACATTTATGTATGAAATACAACCCGTCATAGTGTTGTGTTTGTGTAGAATGATTTTTCAGTCGAGAAAATATTTATCGATATCGGCCATGCTTCTTAAAATTTTTCTGTCCTTAACGCCAACATATTCGGCTAATAAAATTGAGCCCGAGTAAGAAACATTAATATCCACATCAAACGCTAAATCAGCTAATGAATCGAATTTTTGATATTCTTGGTTGATTTTTGTAACAATTTCCTTGTATTCCTTATCT